>NZ_JBBNGE010000020.1:0-59056 GCF_040095255.1 Segatella sinensis
CAGAGAAGTTAAGCTCACTTGCGCCGATGGTACTGCAATGCAATGCGGGAGAGTAGGTAGCCGCCTTCTTTTATCAAGAGCCTCAGATTTCGAAAGATTTCTGAGGCTTTTTTTTGTTTTCCCACAGATTTCACAGATACTCACAGATTTTTTGTATCTTTGCAGCATGAATTGGACAGATAGGATACGACAGGTGAAGATTTACTGGGTGATAGCAGCGGTTTTGATTGCTGTCGCCTCTTTGCTCGTGTCTCATTTACTGGTGCGGGATCTGGCGCTGGAGGAACGGAATAGGATGGAGGTGTGGGCAGAAGCTATGCGCTCTCTCAATAAGGCTGATGAAAATACGGATCTGAGTCTGGTGCTCAAGGTGATTAATGAAAATCATAGTATCCCTGTCATCGTGCTCGATGACCAGAATAAGGCTCAAACCTTCAGAAATGTGGAGATTGAGGCTAGGGATGAACAGGATTCCTTGCGTCAGGCTTCTCTTATCGGACAGCGACTGCTGGCTCAGGGCAAGAATATCAAGATAGAACTCGATGACTCTGCCCATGATTATCTGCAGGTGTGTTATGATGAATCGGTGATGATACGCAGGCTTTCTGTTTATCCCTATATACAATTAGGGGTTGTGCTGCTCTTTGTGGTCATCGCTATCTTTGCTCTGCTTATTTCCAAAAAGGCGGAACAGAACAATGTATGGGTGGGACTGTCGAAGGAAACCGCTCACCAGTTGGGTACCCCAATCTCCAGTCTGATGGCCTGGATTGAAATCCTCCGTATGAATTATCCCGATGATGAACTGATTCCTGAGATGAACCAGGATGTGAAGAGGCTCCAGTTGATTGCCGACCGATTCTCCAAGATCGGTTCGCTGCCGGAGCCGGTACCAGCTAGTCTGAACGAGGTGCTGGAGCATGTCATAGCGTATATGGACCGTCGAACATCTCGGAAGGTGCAGCTGGTGAAGGAAATGCCTTCTCATGAAGTTATCGTCAGGATGAATGCTTCCCTCTTTGAATGGGTGATCGAAAACCTCTGCAAGAATGCCGTAGATGCGATGGGAGCAGAAGGCGGACGGATTACCCTCCGTTTGATGGAAGCTTCACATCGTGCCATCATTGAAGTAGAAGATACAGGTAAGGGCATCAGGAAGAAGGATTTGAAGCATGTATTCCGTCCCGGTTTTACCACAAAGCAGCGTGGCTGGGGACTGGGACTGTCGCTGGCGAAGCGAATCGTGGAAGAATACCATCATGGCAAGATATGGATAAAAAGCAGCGAACCAGGTAAGGGTACAACCTTCAGAATCGAACTCAAGATGGAATCCTGAGCCTGAAAAAGCCAGAAAATGGCAAATTATCCGAGAATAATCGTTTAATAATGAGAGATTTTAGTGATTTTTACATAAAAAATTATTTTATCTCAAAAATTATTTGTAACTTTGCAGCCCGAAACCAATATGGTATATATTGAATTATGTGTAATATAGAGTCTTTTAAGATTGATTTGAAAGCTTTGCCTCAAGGGGTAACAAACTTGGAGTTTAAGCTAGACGATGAATACTTTCAGGCAATAGACGCTCCTGATATTCAGAGAGGCGAGTTGCAGAGTAGTCTGTCCATCAACAGGACGGACGACTTCTTCGAGCTCAATTTTCACACAGAGGGAGTGGTACACATACCATGTGACATCTGTCTGGATGATATGGACCAGTCCATTGAGACCGATGACAGACTCATGGTCAAGTTCGGAGACGACTACTCAGAAGAAGATGACCTCGTGATTGTGGCCGAGAACGAAGGAATGCTCGATATCTCGTGGTTCATCTATGAATTTATAGATCTTAACATTCCCATCAAGCACGTGCATGCACCTGGAAAATGCAATCCTGCTATGATTGAAATGCTCCAACAGCATTCTGCCGCCCGAAGCGGTGAGGAAGACGAAGAAACTGTAGATCCACGATGGGCAGCTCTTTTAAAATTAAAAAAGTAAAATTCAAAAATTAAAACATTTAAAAAATTATGGCACATCCTAAAAGAAGACAGTCAAAGACACGTACACTTAAGAGAAGAACTCATGATAAGGCAGTAGCTCCTACATTGGCAGTTTGCCCTAACTGTGGTGCATATTATGTTTACCACACTGTTTGCCCAACTTGCGGATACTACAGAGGCAAGGTGGCTATCGTTAAGGAAGCAGCTGAATAATGGGTAAAATCAATGCTGTAATTACAGGTGTGGGTGGATACGTGCCAGACTACATCCTCAACAACGAGGAGTTGTCTCGCATGGTTGATACTACAGACGAGTGGATTACCACCCGTGTGGGTATCAAAGAGCGCCACATCCTTACAGAGGAAGGTCTCGGAACCAGCTACTTGGCACGTAAAGCTGCTAAGCAGTTGATTCAGAAGACTGGTGTGGATCCAGACACAATCGATGCTTTGATTGTGACAACCACAACACCTGACTACAAGTTCCCTTCTACAGCATCTATCGTCCTCGGTAAGCTCGGATTGAAGAACGCTTTCGCATTCGACTTCTCTGCAGCTTGCTGTGGATTCCTCTACACTCTCGATGTTGCGGCAAGCATGATCCAGAGTGGAAGATACAAGAAGATCATCGTCATCGGTGCAGACAAGATGTCTTCACTGGTTGACTATACCGACCGTGCTACCTGTGTGCTCTTCGGCGACGGTGCCGGCGCAGTTCTTGTAGAGGCTACAGAAGAGGAGAATGTAGGTGTTCAGAACTCATACCTTCGTACCGATGGACAAGGCTTGCCTTTCCTCCACATGAAGGCTGGTGGTTCTGTTTGCCCTCCTTCACACTTCACCGTAGATCATCGTCTGCATTATCTTTATCAGGAAGGTCGTACCGTATTCCGTTACGCAGTAACCGATATGAGCAACGACGTGATGAAGATCATGGAGATGAACAATCTGAAGGCTGATGATGTGAACTGGGTGATTCCTCACGAGGCGAACCTCCGAATCATCGAGGCAGTGACCAAGCGTGCAGGAATTCCACTTGACAAGGTGGTAGTAAACATCGAGCGTTACGGAAATACCAGTGCTGCTACAATTCCATTGGCACTCTGGGATGCTGAAAGCCAGTTGAAGAAGGGTGACAACATCATCTTCACAGCCTTTGGTGCAGGTTTCGTACATGGTGCCTCTTTCTATAAGTGGGCATACGATGGTGCTGCTTGCGGCAAGTAAGACATATCAAAAATAGGATAGAATAATTATCTATATAAGGAAACGCATCTTTCTTACTTCATCTATAATATAGTGAATAAGCAAGGATGCGTTTCTTTAGCTTAAAATCAATTTTTATCGTATGCATAAAGCAGGTTTTGTAAATATCGTGGGTAACCCTAATGTGGGTAAGAGTACGCTGATGAATCAACTGGTGGGCGAGCGTATCAGCATCGCTACCTTCAAGGCGCAGACCACTCGTCATCGTATCATGGGTATCGTGAATACCGATGATATGCAAATCGTGTTTTCGGATACCCCTGGCGTCTTGAAGCCAAACTACAAGATGCAGGAGATGATGCTCGCCTTCTCGGAGAGTGCATTGGCTGATGCCGATGTGCTGCTTTATGTTACTGATGTGATAGAGAATCCTGAGAAGAACATCGAATTCCTGGAGAAGGTGAAGAAGATGAAGATTCCGGTGCTCCTGCTCATCAACAAGATTGACCAGAGCGACCCGAAGAAGTTGGGAGATATCGTGGAAAAATGGCACTCTCTGTTGCCGAATGCCGAGATTCTTCCTATTTCTGCGAAAAACAAGTTTGGAGTGGATATGCTCCTGAAGCGTATCAAGGAGCTGTTGCCTGAGTCGCCTGCGTTCTTTGACAAGGACCAGTTGACCGACAAGCCAGCCCGTTTCTTCGTATCGGAGATTATCCGTGAGAAGATTCTCCTCTACTACGACAAGGAAATTCCTTATGCTGTAGAGGTGAGAGTGGAGCGGTTCAAGGAGGATGATACCCGCATCCACATCAATGCCGTGATCTACGTAGAGCGTGACTCCCAGAAGGGAATCATCATCGGCCATCAGGGCGTGGCTCTGAAGAAGGTGAACACCGAGAGTAGAAAGGCATTGGAAAAGTTCTTCGGCAAGAAGATATTCCTGGAGACCTTCGTAAAGGTTGATAAGGATTGGCGCAGTTCTCAGCGAGAACTCGATGCCTTCGGATATAATCCGGAATAACAACTTTCTCCTCCCTGAATGTAATCGAGGGAGTGACTCTCGCCAGAGGAGCGAGGGCCGGAGCAAGGTCAGCTTCGGCAAATTATTAACTTGGATGCAGAGACCACATCCATGATACCTCCTGAAAGGAAGGAGGCGAATGACTATTTATGGCAAATTTAGTAGCAATCGTAGGTCGCCCTAACGTGGGTAAATCTACTTTATTCAATCGTTTGACTCAATCTCGTCGCGCTATCGTTAGTGATACGGCTGGTACTACCCGCGACCGTCAGTATGGCAAGTGCAGCTGGAACGGCAGAGAATTCTCTGTGGTGGATACCGGTGGTTGGGTCGTTAAATCAGATGACATTTTCGAGGATGCTATCCGCAAGCAGGTGTTGGTAGCTACAGAAGAGGCCGACCTGGTGCTCTTCCTGGTAGATGTAAACACCGGTTTGACCGACTGGGATGAGGATGTTGCCCTCATCTTGCGTCGTGCCAAGCTGCCTGTAATCCTTGTTGCCAACAAGGTGGATAACAGTGCTGAGTATTATGAGGCTGCCGAGTTCTACAAGCTGGGCTTGGGTGATCCTCAGTGTATCAGTGCTGCAACAGGTGGTGGTACGGGTGACTTGCTCGACATCATATTGGACAAGCTTCAGGATAATCCTGAGGAAGTTATCGAGGAGGATATTCCTCGTTTCGCTGTGGTAGGTCGTCCTAATGCAGGTAAGAGCAGTATCATCAATGCCTTCATCGGTGAGGATAGAAACATCGTTACCGAGATTGCCGGTACTACCCGTGACAGTATCTATACCCGTTACGATAAGTTCGGCTTCGACTTCTACCTGGTAGATACTGCCGGTATCCGCAGAAAGAACAAGGTGAGCGAGGACCTGGAATTCTATTCCGTGATGCGCTCCATCCGTGCCATTGAGAACAGTGATGTCTGCATCCTGATGCTGGATGCCACCCGTGGTATCGAGACACAGGATATGAACATCTTCCAGCTGATCCAGAAGAACAACAAGAGTCTGGTGGTAGTAGTCAACAAGTGGGACCTGGTAGAGGAGAAGAACCAGAAGGTGATCGATACCTTCGAGAATGCCATCCGCAACCGAATGGCTCCATTCGTGGATTTCCCTATCATCTTTGCTTCTGCATTGACCAAGCAGCGTATCTTCCGTGTACTGGAGACTGCCAAGGAGGTTTACCAGAACCGCAAGGCTCATATCGGTACTTCCAAGCTCAATGAGGTGATGTTGCCTATCATCGAGGCTTATCCACCACAGAGCGTGAAGGGTAAGTATATCAAGATCAAGTACTGTACACAGTTGCCTAACACTACGATTCCATCGTTTGTGTTCTATGCCAACCTGCCACAGTATGTAAAGGAGAACTATCGCCGCTTCCTGGAGAACAAGATCCGTGAGAACTGGTCATTGCATGGTTGTCCAATCAATGTCTTCATCCGTCAGAAGTAATTGAAGCGTAATGGATAGGACGCCCTGAAAGGGCAAAAGCATCTATAAAATGAAGAAACTTTTGTTTTTTATGATATTCAGCATGGGGTTGGGACTTTCTTCCTGCAAGGAGGAGAGTCCTGACCCTGGCTATTTGGCAGGTATCGCAGCCAAGGGATATTACGACCTGCTCCTGGAAGGAAAGTATGAGGAGTATGTGGCTGGTTTCAACCAACCTTACCGTATTCCGAAAGGATATCACGAGCAGCTGGTGCTCAATGCGGAAATGTATGTGGAGCAGCAGCAGAAAGAGCATGCAGGTATGAAGAAGATTGATGTGCTGAATGCCAAGGCTGATACCGCCCGCCATGTGGCTGATGTCTTCCTGCAGGTGGCTTATGGAGACAGTACCAAGGAACAGATCGTGGTTCCGATGGTAGAGGTGAAAGGTGAATGGAAAATGAGATAAGTATCCGATTTCAATAAAAAAAGCTATCTGCTTGCTGGCAGATAGCTTTTTTTATTGAAATCGGATTTGAAACTTTCTGTTTCTCTGTTTTATTTCTTCTCTTTCATTTCCACTTCCTTCACCTTTCTGAAGAGGTCGGAAGCGAAGACGAGGTCGTTGAGCTGCTCGTTGGTAGAAGACATTACCTGGTCCTTGTTGCCCTGCCATTCCTTGTGACCCTTGCAGATGAAGCAGATGTTTTCACCGATACCCATTACAGAGTTCATATCGTGGGTATTGATGATGGTTGTCATATTGTAATCCTTGGTGATGCCCGAGAGGAGTTCGTCGATGACGAGCGAAGTCTTTGGGTCGAGACCCGAGTTCGGTTCATCGCAGAAGAGGTATTTCGGATTCATCACGATGGCGCGGGCGATGGCAACACGTTTCTGCATACCACCCGAGATTTCGCCAGGGTATTTCTGCTGGGCGTCAATCAGGTTGACACGGTCGAGACATTCCTGTGCTCTCTTCACACGTTCCCTGTAATTCATATTCGAGAACATATCGAGGGGGAACATCACGTTCTCCAGCACATTGAGCGAGTCGAAGAGGGCTGCGCTCTGGAAGATCATACCCATCTCGCGTCGCATCATCACCTTCTCCTTCTTGCTCATCTGCACGAAGTCGCGGCCGTCGTAGAGTACCTTTCCGCTGGTAGGTTCGAGGAGTCCGACAAGGTTCTTCATCAACACGGTCTTTCCCGAACCACTCTGTCCGATGATGAGGTTGGTCTTTCCCGTTTCAAATTTCACACTGATATTATCGAGTACGGTCTTGTCGCCGAAAGCTTTTGTAAGATTTTGAACTTCTATCATAGCCAGAGTCTTTAAGAGAGTAATTGAGTAAGGAACACATCCGAGAAGAGGATGAGAACGCTGGAGCATACCACGGCATCGGTGGAAGATTTACCTACCTCTACCGAACCACCTTCCACGGTGTATCCAAAGTAGGAGGAAACACTGGAGATGATGAATGCGAAGAAGAGACTCTTGATGATACTCATCCACACAAACCACTGGTTGAAGGAATGCTGGAGTCCCAGGGTAAGGTCATCCGGCGGGAGAATATGTCCGATGAATGCCGTACCGTATGCACCGATGATGCCCATCAGAGATGAGAAGATGACGAGGAAAGGCATGATGGTGACCAGACCGAGAATCTTGGGCAGCACCAGATAGCATGCAGAGTTGACACCCATGATGTCGAGTGCATCGATCTGCTGGGTTACTCGCATGGTACCCAGCTCGGAAGCGATGTTGGAACCCACCTTTCCGGCGAGGATGAGACACATGATGCTGGAAGAGAACTCCAACAGCATGATTTCTCGGGTGGTATAACCCGAAACCCATCGAGGCATCCATGGACTCTGGATGTTCAGTTTCATCTGGATACAGATAACTGCACCGATGAAGAATGAGATGAGGAGTACGATGCCGATGGAATCGACTCCCAGCTGAGACATTTCCTTGATATATTGCTTGAGGAACATGCGCATACGTTCTGGTCGCGAGAACGAGCGGCCCATCAATATCAAATATTTACCGAAGGTGGTAAGCCATTTTTCTATTATCATGTCAATATTCTATGAATTTTGCTGCAAAATTAAGCAAAATCCTCTAAAAAACTGCAATATTATGAATAGTTTTAGTTTTTTAAGGTGATATTTCCCCGTTTTTTATTATTTTTGCAGTCAAATTAGCTAATTATGGACGAAATAATGAATTCAGAGCAGCAGTCTTCTGACGGCAGATTAGTACTGCGAACAGAAGGACTGGTAAAGCGCTATGGCAAGCGAACCGTTGCCAATGGTGTAACCATCAATGTAAAGCAAGGTGAGATTGTGGGCTTGCTCGGACCGAATGGTGCGGGTAAGACTACTTCATTCTATATGACCACCGGACTGGTGGTACCTAATGAGGGACATGTATATCTGGGTGATCAGGAAATTACCAAGTTTCCTGTGTATAAGCGTGCCCGTGCCGGAATCGGCTATCTGCCACAGGAGGCGAGCGTATTCCGCAAGATGAGTGTGGAAGACAATATCATGTCGGTGCTTGAGATGACCGGCAAGCCAAGAGCCTATCAGCTTGAGAAACTGGAGAGCCTGATCAAGGACTTCGACCTGCAGAAGGTGCGCAAGAACCTGGGCGACCAGCTTTCCGGAGGTGAGCGCCGAAGAGTGGAAATCGCACGTTGTCTTGCCAACGATCCTAAGTTCATCATGCTCGATGAGCCATTTGCCGGAGTCGATCCTATCCAGGTAGAGGAAATCCAGCATATCGTTTGGAAACTGAAGTACCGCAACATCGGAATCCTCATCACCGACCACAATGTGGATGAGACACTTACCATCACTGACAGAGCCTATCTGCTTTTCGAAGGCCGCATCCTCTTCCAGGGAACTCCGGAGGAGCTGGCAGAAAACAAGACAGTGAAGGAGAAGTACCTTACAACCAGCTTTGTGCTTAGAAAGAAGGACTTCCAGCTGCTGGATGAGCAGAAAAAAGCAAGAGATAAGGAGTAATTAGGTTAAAAAAACAAATTTTTCTCTTATATATTAGGTATATCGGCTAAAAATGCGTAATTTTGCAAGCCGATTGTGTAAAAGGCTTATCCTGGAGCGTCAGGGAGAGCCTGAACCGATTGAACAAGATAATAATTAATAATAATAAAAATAAAAAATCAAGATGAAAGTTTCATTTGAAAATCCTGACAAGATTAATGGTCTTATGACTCTCGTTGTAGAGGAGGCAGACTATAAGAACGAAGTCGAGAAGACATTGAAAGATTACCGAAAGAAGGCTAACGTTCCAGGTTTCCGTCCTGGTCAGGCTCCTATGGGTATGATTAAGCGCCAGTTCGGTGCATCTGTAAAGATGGAGGCCATCAACAAGCTCGTTGGCCAGGAGATTTACAAGTATGTACAGGACAACAATATCCAGATGCTCGGCGAGCCTCTCCCATCAGAGAAGCAGGAGCCAGCTGACCTGGAGAAGGATACAACCTTCACATTCATGTTCGACATCGCTGTTGCACCTGAGTTCAAGGTTACTCTCAACGGTCGCGATAAGGTTGATTACTATAACATCAAGGTTGACGATAAGATCCTCGACCAGCAGGTAGAGATGTACGCTCAGCGTGCAGGTAGCTACGAGAAGGGCGAGAAGTATGAGGAGAACGACCTTTTGAAGGGTGATATCCGTGAGCTCGACGAGAACGGTAACACCAAGGAAGGTGGTATTACTGTTGAGGGTGCTATCCTGATGCCTAGCTACATCAAGGTAGAGGAGCAGAAGAATCTCTTTAATGACGCTAAGGTGGGTGATGTAATCACTTTCAACCCTAAGAAGGCTTATCCAGAGAACGATACAGAGGTTTCTTCTCTCTTGAAGATCGAGCGTGAGGCTGTTGCTGACTTGGAGTCTGATTTCAGCTTCCAGATCACAGAGATCCAGCGCTTCAAGAAGCACGAGGTTAACGAGGAGCTCTTCAAGCAGGTATTCGGTGAGGATACTGACGTGAAGGACGAGGCTGCTTTCCGTGCTAAGATCGCTGAGGGCTTGCAGGAGCAGTTGGTTAACGACTCTGACTACAAGTTCATCCTCGACGTTCGCGAGCACTGCGAGAAGAAGGTTGGCGAGTTGACATTCCCAGATGCACTCTTGAAGCGCATCATGTTGGCTAACAACAAGGACAAGGGTGAGGAGTTCGTAGAGAAGAACTACGAGCAGAGCATCAAGGAGTTGACATGGCACCTCATCAAGGAGCAGCTCATCAAGGCTCAGGATATCAAGGTGAACGACGAGGATATCAAGGAGACCGCTAAGGAGGCAGCTCGTGCTCAGTTCGCTCAGTATGGTATGACAAACATCCCAGAGGAGTATATCGAGAACTATGCTAACGAGATTCTCAAGAAGGGTGACTCTGTTGACGCATTGGTAGATCGCTCTATCGACCGTAAGTTGGCTACAGCTCTCAAGAGCGCTGTTAAGCTCAATGAAAAGGAGATTTCTGTAGAGGATTTCAACAAGATGATGCAGGAATAACACTTTTTTGAAAAAAAACTTCAAATAAATACGAGGTTATCGACTTTTTTTATTATCTTTGTTCCACCGAATGAGATAATGAGGTCGATAACCTCTTTTTTGTTCCTTATTTTGAAGAAAAAAGTAATATAGATATGAACGATTTTAGAAAATATGCTACCAAGCATCTTGGTATGAATGGGATGGTGCTTGACGACGTGATGAAGTCGCAGGCTAAGTATTTGAACCCTTATATCTTGGAGGAGCGTCAGTTGAACGTTACCCAGATGGACGTGTTCTCTCGCTTGATGATGGACCGTATCATCTTCCTGGGTACAGAAATTGATGATTATACAGCCAACACCCTGCAGGCACAGCTGCTCTATCTCGACTCTGTAGATAGCGGCAAGGATATTTCCATCTATCTGAACAGTCCTGGCGGTAGCGTTACTGCCGGTCTGGGTATCTATGATACTATGCAGTTTATTACCAGTGATGTAGCTACCATCTGTACAGGTATGGCTGCTTCCATGGCTGCCGTATTGCTCGTTTCAGGTCAGGAAGGCAAGCGTTCTGCCTTGCCACATAGCCGTGTGATGATTCACCAGCCATTGGGTGGTGTTCAGGGTCAGGCTTCTGATATCGAGATTGAGGCTCGTGAGATCCTGAAGATGAAGAAGGAACTCTATACCATCATCTCTGAGCATTCTCATACTCCATACGACAAGGTTTATGCTGATAGCGACCGTAACTACTGGATGACTGCCGAGGAGGCAAAGGAATATGGTATGATTGATAATATCCTGGTACGCAAGTAACGGGACGGTATATCAAGATTGCTATATATAATATAAGGTATATATTATAATAAGGTATAAAGAAGAAAAAGGAAAAGACATTATGCCAAAGAAAGCATGTAGCTTCTGTGGAAGAAGCGAGAATGAAGTGAAGTTGTTGATCACGGGTATCAATGGCTTTATCTGTGAGGAGTGCGCCAAGCAGGCATTTGAGATAGTGCAGCAGACTGGCGTATTGAATCCAAAGGGCGATGACGCGAAGTTTGCCTTGAAGCAGGTGCCAAAGCCTATGGAGATCAAGGAATATCTCGATGAATATATCATCGGACAGGAACAGGCCAAGCGTCATCTTGCCGTTGCTGTCTATAATCACTATAAGCGTCTGCAGCAGCCTGAGGATAAGGAAGGCGTGGAAATAGAAAAGAGCAACATCATCATGGTGGGTAGTACCGGTACCGGTAAGACATTGCTGGCACGTACCATTGCCAAGTTGCTCGATGTACCTTTCACCATCGTGGATGCTACGGTATTTACCGAGGCTGGTTATGTAGGTGAGGATGTGGAGAGTATCCTCTCCCGTCTGCTCCAGGTAGCCGACTATAATGTGGAGGCTGCCCAGCGTGGTATCGTCTTCATCGACGAGATTGACAAGATTGCCCGCAAGAGCGACAACCCATCTATCACCCGCGACGTAAGTGGAGAGGGTGTACAGCAGGGACTTTTGAAACTCCTGGAGGGAACTATGGTGAACGTACCGCCAAAGGGTGGACGCAAGCATCCTGATCAGGATTACATCCATGTGGATACCAAGAATATCCTCTTTATCTGCGGTGGTGCCTTCGACGGTATCGAGCGCAAGATTGCCCAGCGCCTGAACACCCACGTGGTAGGCTACAACTCTGTACAGAATGTTGCCAAGGTAGATAAGAAGGATCTGATGAAGTACATCCTGCCACAGGATTTGAAGTCATTCGGTCTGATCCCTGAAATCATCGGTCGTCTGCCTGTGCTCACCTATCTCAATCCTTTGGATAGAGATGCGCTGCGCAAGATTCTGGTAGAGCCAAAGAACTCTATCGTGAAGCAGTATATGAAGCTCTTCGAGATGGATGGCATCAAACTCAGCTTTACAGAGGAAGCACTCGACTTCATGGTAGATAAGGCTGTGGAGTATAAGTTGGGTGCCCGTGGACTTCGTTCTATCGTAGAGGCAGTGATGACCGATGCGATGTTTGAGGTACCATCCAAGAAGATCAAGAAGTTTGAAGTGACATTGGATTATGCCAAGGGACAGCTCGACAAGGCTCATCTTGGACAGCTGGAGTCTGCGTAAGGAGGATTCCGGCAAGCATCTTCTTTGTAAATATAATCAAATCAGTTGGGAGAGAATCCCGGCTGATTTCTATATACCATATAAAGACATATAAAATTAAAGTTGGATATGACGGAACAGGTAAATCTTACAGAACAGTTGAAACATTATTTCGGTTTCGATTCGTTTAAAGGCGAGCAGGAATCTATCATCAGGAACCTGATGGAAGGCAACGATACGTTTGTGTTGATGCCTACTGGTGGTGGCAAGAGCTTGTGTTATCAGCTTCCATCCTTGATCATGGATGGAACAGCTATTGTTATCTCACCACTGATTGCCCTGATGAAGAATCAGGTGGATGTAATCAATGGACTGAGCGAAGACGATGGCGTGGCTCACTATCTGAATTCATCTCTGAACAAATCGGCTATTGAGAAGGTGAAGGGCGACATATTGAGTGGCAAGACCAAGCTCCTCTATGTGGCACCGGAATCTCTGACCAAGGAAGATAATGTAGAGTTCTTGAAGACCATCAAAATCTCTTTCTATGCCGTGGATGAGGCACACTGTATCTCTGAGTGGGGACATGATTTCCGCCCAGAGTACCGACGCATACGCCCTATCATCAACGAAATAGGCAAGGCACCGGTCATTGCCCTTACGGCAACGGCTACCGACAAGGTGCGTACAGATATCAAGAAAAACCTCGGCATCGTGGATGCCAGGGAATTCAAGAGTTCCTTCAACCGTGCGAATCTCTTCTACGAGGTGCGCCAGAAAACCAACGACATCGATCGCCAGATTATCATGTTTATCCGTCAGCATCCAGGTAAGAGTGGCATCATCTATTGTCTGTCCAGAAAGAAAGTGGAAGAACTGGCTGAAGTACTCAAGGCAAACGATATCAAGGCTGCTCCTTATCATGCAGGTCTGGATTCTGCAACCCGTTCGCAGACTCAGGACGACTTTCTGATGGAGCGTATCGATGTCATCGTGGCGACTATCGCCTTCGGTATGGGTATTGACAAGCCGGATGTAAGATTTGTCATCCACTATGATATTCCAAAGAGTCTGGAAGGTTACTATCAGGAGACCGGTCGTGCCGGACGCGATGGAGGAGAAGGTATCTGCATCGCTTTCTATGCACGCAAGGATTTGAGAAAACTGGAGAAATTCATGGAGAACAAACCTGTGGCTGAACAGGATATCGGCCGACAGCTCCTGCAGGAGACTGCCGCATACGCTGAATCATCTGTCTGCCGCCGCAAGATGCTGCTCCATTATTTCGGAGAAGAATATGATGTGGAAAACTGCCACAATTGCGACAACTGTCTGCATCCTTCCGTGAAGTTTGAGGCTAAGGATGCCCTGATAGTGGTTTTGGAGGCTGTGGCTGCCGTGAAGGAAAACTTCCGTCAGGAGTACATCATCGATTTCGTGAAAGGCCGTGCCACCGACGACATCGTTTCCCACAAGCACGACAACCTGGAAGAGTTTGGAGCCGGTGAGGATATGGATGCCAAGGTATGGAATCCGGTAATCCGCCAGGCATTGATAGCCGGTTATCTCAAGAAGGATGTAGAGAACTATGGACTCTTGAAGTTGACTGCCGCCGGCAAGCGTTATCTGAAGAATCCAACCTCTTTCATGATCGTTGCCGACAAGGAGTTTAAGGACGATTATGTAGAGAGTGCTCACGAAGGCAGTAACAACGGAGAAGCACTGGATCCAACTCTCTTTGCCATGTTGAAAGACCTGCGTAAGAGTGTGGCGAAAAAGCGCAAGTTGCCACCATACGTCATCTTCCAGGATGTATCGCTGGAGCAGATGGCTACCATGTATCCGCACGACTTGCAGGAGTTGCAGAACATCCAGGGCGTGGGAGCTGGTAAGGCAAAGCGTTATGGCAAGGAATTCTGTAAGCTGATCCAGAACTATTGTATAGAAAATGAAATAGAGCGACCAGAGGAGTTGCGCGTGAAGACCGTTGCCAAGAAGTCATTGCTCAAGGTGAATATCATCCAGAGCATCGACCGACAGATCGACCTCGAAGATCTTGCCAGCGCCAAAGGTTTGGAGTTCGCTGATCTCTTGGACGAAATCGAGGCAATCGTGTATAGCGGAACCAAGTTGAATATCGATTATTTCATCGAAGGCAGGATGGATGACGACAAGATCGACGACATCTATGACTATTTCATGGAGAGCGAAACAGACGACTTGGATGCGGCACTCGATGAGTTGGATGAAGACTACACAGAAGAGGACATTCGACTGATTAGAATCAAGTTTTTGTCCGAACAAGCCAACTAATCACGTTAAATAGCATTAATAAGGTAAGATTTTCGTAAAAAGCGAACTCTATCTGAGAAATTATTGCTAAATTTGCACGCAATAAATTTTTAAAGGTTACAATATGTCATCATTTGTTGCAGATAAAATTGTAATGGACGGTCTCACTTACGACGACGTCCTTCTGATCCCTGCTTATTCAGAGGTACTACCAAAACAGGTAGAGTTGAAAACCAAGTTCTCTCGTAACATCGAGTTGAACGTTCCATTCGTTACAGCAGCGATGGACACCGTTACCGAGGCTTCAATGGCGATTGCTATCGCCCGCGAAGGTGGTATTGGTGTCATCCACAAGAACATGACCATCGAGGAGCAAGCTCGTCAGGTGGCTATCGTGAAGCGTGCTGAGAATGGTATGATTTATGACCCTGTCACCATCCGTCGTGGCAGTACAGTGAAGGATGCGCTGGATATGATGCACGACTATCATATCGGTGGTATTCCAGTGGTGGATGACGAGAATCATCTCGTTGGTATCGTGACCAACCGTGACCTTCGTTTCGAGCGTCACATGGACAAGAAGATAGATGCGGTAATGACCAGCGAGAACCTGGTTACCACTCACATCCAGACCGACTTGGTTGCCGCAGCTGCCATCTTACAGGAGAACAAGATTGAGAAGCTCCCTGTAGTTGACAATGAGAATCACTTGGTAGGTTTGATTACTTACAAGGACATTACCAAGGCAAAGGACAAGCCAATGGCTTGCAAGGATGCCAAGGGTCGCCTTCGCGTGGCTGCCGGTGTAGGTGTTACTGTTGATACCTTGGACCGTGCCAAGGCTTTGGTTGAGGCTGGTGCTGATGCCATCGTTATTGATACTGCTCATGGTCACTCTAAGGGTGTTGTCGAGAAGCTCAAGCAGGTTAAGGCTGCCTTCCCACAGGTAGATGTAGTAGTAGGTAATGTTGCTACTGGCGAGGCTGCCAAGTATTTGGTAGAGAATGGCGCTGATGGCGTAAAGGTAGGTATCGGTCCTGGTTCTATCTGTACCACCCGTGTCGTTGCCGGTGTAGGTGTGCCTCAGTTGAGTGCTGTTTATGATGTATATTCTGCCTTGAAGGGTACAGGCGTTCCTCTGATTGCCGATGGCGGTTTGCGCTATTCTGGTGACGTAGTGAAGGCTCTGGCTGCTGGTGGTAGCTGCGTAATGATCGGTTCATTGGTAGCTGGTACTGAGGAGAGCCCTGGCGATACTATCATCTTCAACGGCCGTAAGTTCAAGAGCTACCGCGGTATGGGTTCTCTCGAGGCTATGGAGCAGAAGAATGGTTCTAAGGACCGTTACTTCCAGGGTGATACCAAGGATGCCAAGAAGCTTGTACCAGAGGGTATCGCAGGTCGTGTTCCTTACAAGGGAACTGTACAGGAGGTTATCTACCAGTTGATTGGTGGTTTGCGTTCTGGTATGGGTTACTGTGGTGCTGCTACTATCGAGAACTTGCACAACGCTAAGTTTGCCCGCATTACAAATGCCGGTGTATTGGAGAGCCACCCACATGATATCACTATCACCAGTGAGGCTCCTAATTACAGCCGCCCAGAATAATTATTTGAAAAGTAATATGAGATTTTATGCGCTTTTTGCAGCTATGCTCCTTTCGGGGAGCATAGCTTTTGCTCAAAACGACGACCCTACTATCATGACTATCAATGGTCAGCCTGTCAGTCGTTCGGAATTTGAATATTCTTATAACAAAAACAATTCCGAGGGCGTGATTGACAAGAAGACAGTCAATGAGTATGTTGACCTATTTGTTAATTACAAACTTAAGGTTTTGGCGGCATTGGATGCCCGTATCGATACAACGGCTTCTTTCAAACAGGAGTTCCTGCAGTATCGTGACCAACAGGTACGTCCGGCGATGATCAGTTCGGGAGATGTGGAGGCGGAAGCGCAGAAAATTTACGAAGAAGCGAAACAACGTGTCAGTAAGTCGGGCGGAATGGTTCATCCTGCCCACATATTGATCCGTTTGGGACAGAAAGCCTCTGCTGCAGACCAGGAAACGGCGCGACAGAAGGCTCAATCTATCTATCAGGCTCTATGCAAAGGAGGCGATTTCGCCGGATATGCCAGAAAGTATTCTGATGACCAGGGTTCTGCCGTCAAGGGCGGAGACATCTCCTGGATATCAAGAGGGCAGACGGTGAAGACTTTTGAGGATGCTGCGTTCTCACTCAAGGTGGGAGAAATCAGCAAGCCAATCCTCTCCGAGTTTGGCTATCACATCATCAAGCTGATGGGAAAGCAGGACTTCTATCCTTATGATTCGGTGAAGAACGATATCCTTCGTTTCATCGATGCCAAGGGAATCAGAGAAAGAATCATCAACGAAAAGTTGGATTCCATTGCCAGGACGTTGCCTGCGGGAAGTGACCGTGAAACCGTCTTGGATCAGAAAGCTTCAGAATTGTCGGCTCACGACAAGAATCTGAAATATCTCATGCAGGAGTATCACGAAGGATTGCTGCTCTATGAAATCAGCAACCGGATGGTATGGGAGAAAGCGGCGAATGATGAACAGGCACAAGCTGCTTATTTTGCCAAGAACAAGAAGAAATACAGATGGGAGCATCCCCGCTTCAAGGGTATTGCTTACCATACAAAGGATGCTGCCGATGTGGCAGCGGTCAAGAAATGCGTAAAGGGTAAGCCTTTCAGCCAATGGGCAGAGTTGCTTCGAAGGAAGTTTAATGCCGATTCGGTGGTGCGTGTCCAGGTGGAGGAAGGAATCTTCAAGAAGGGAGATCATCCTGTAGTGGATTCACTGGTGTTCAAGACAAGTGCCAAGGTAGAGAAGGTTAAAGGATATCCTTACGATGCTACATTCGGAAAAATTCTCAAGAAGGGACCTAAGGAATACACGGATGTGAAAGCCTGGGTGATAGCCGACTATCAGGACCAGCTGGAGAAGGAATGGGTGGCAACATTAAGAAAGAAATATCAGTTTGTGGTGTACCCTGAGGTATTAGCCACGGTAAACAAACATTAAATATAAAATTCAAGCAGAATACAGATCTATGAAGACTGGATATAAAATGAGTCTGGCGTTTATCGCATTGCTCCTTATCATGGGCATGAGCGCAAGCGCCTCACGTATGGGCATGAGTCGCCATGCTTCGGTTGCCGACAGTGATTCGGCAAAGTTGGAAGCGGTGAACGACTCGCAGTCAATCGACCCGGGAAGTATTGTTGACGAGGTGATCTGGGTAGTTGGAGATGAGGCTATCCTCAAGTCTGACGTCGAGGTTACCCGCTTGCAGTCGGAGGCTGATGGCATCAAGTTCGTCGGCGATCCAGACTGTTCTATTCCTGAGCAGATTGCCGTGCAGAAACTTTTCCTGCACCAGGCTGCCATCGACAGTATCGAGGTGTCTGAATCGGAAGTCATGCAGGGCATCGACGACCAGATCAACTACTGGGTTTCCATGATTGGATCCCGTGAGAAGCTGGAGGAATACCGAAAGCAGAGCATCACCCAGATGCGCCAGCAGATGCATGATGATTTCAAGAACCGCCAGCTCATCCAGAAGATGAAGCAGGAACTGGTGAAGGATATCAAGGTATCACCTGCACAGGTGCGTAAGTATTTCAATGACTTGCCTACAGACAGTATTCCATTCGTTCCTACAGAGGTGGAGGTAGAGATTCTTACCATGCAGCCTCGTATTCCTATGGAAGAAATCAGCCGTGTGAAGAACCAGTTGCGTGACTTCACCGACCGTGTGAATAAGGGTGAGACTACTTTCGCTACTTTGGCTCGTTTGTACAGTGAAGACCCGGGTTCAGCCCGAATGGGTGGTGAGATGGATTATATCGGACGTGGTATGTTGGATCCTGCATTTGCCAATGTGGCATTCAACCTGACTGACCCAAAGAAGATTTCCAAGATTGTGGAGTCTGAGTTCGGTTATCACATCATCCAGTTGATTGATAAGCGAGGTGACAAGATCAAGTGCCGTCATATCCTGCTCAAGCCAAAGGTTTCACAGGAGGCTATCGACAAGTCTATCGGTCGTCTGGATTCCATCGGTAATGATATCCGTGCCAAGAAGTTTACCTTCGAGGCAGCCGTAGAGGCATTGTCTGATGATAAGGATACCCGCAACAACAAGGGATTGATGGCAAATACAGCCCAGGCAGACAACCGTACCTCTAAGTTCCAGATGAAGGATCTTCCTACAGAGGTGGCACGTGTGGTAGATACCATGAAGGTAGGCCAGATTTCTGCACCTTTTACCATGGTCAACAGCAAGGGCAAGACTACCTGCGCCCTGATCAAGTTGGTGAGTAGGGTAGAGGGCCATAGAGCTACCATTACTGAAGATTTCCAGGTAATGAAGGATGTCGTCCTTGCCAAGGAAAGAGAAAAAACGTTGCATGACTGGGTGGTTGACAAGATTAAGAAGACCTACGTTCGTATGAACGATCGCTACAAGAATTGCAATTTTGAATATCAAGGTTGGGTTAAATGATCAATAACAAGCAACATAATATTAACAAGAACGGGCATAGAATCTTTTTCATATTGATTCTATGCCTATTTGGGTTTTGTCTGGTGCAGGCTATGCAGGCACCTAGGAAGAAACATAAGAAGCGACCTAAGGGTGAGAGAGTCTATCTTCTTCATGCCGATGAGCTGCGCTACGATATGTTTGGCAGAAACCCTGATGCCCAGATTGTAAAGGGCAAGGTTTCGTTTATGCACCAGGGAGGTCATCTCACCTGCGACAGTGCCTATTTCTATCAGGGTACCAACTCTGTGAAGGCTTTCGGTCATGTGCATTACCGTCAGGGTGATACTTTGTCGCTTACCTGCGAGAGGGCAGAATATGATGGTATGATGCAGATGATGCATGCCCGCAGAAATGTGGTACTGCACCATCGCAGACAGACCCTGAAGACGGACAGTCTGGATTTTGACCGTCTGTATAACATGGCGAACTTCTTTGACGGAGGTACGCTCATCGACGGTAAGGACCGACTGGTTTCCGACTGGGGAGAATATCATACCGAGACCCGAGAGGCAAAGTTCGTCTTCAATGTGAAGTTGCGCAGTGGTAAGGATGTGGTTACCACCGATACCTTGTATTATGACGTTCCAACCTCTACCGCCCACATGGTGGGACCTTCCAAGATTGTTTCCGGTTCCAGCGTGGTGCATACGGCAGATGGTTATTATGATACCAAGACCGATAAGGCTAAGCTCTTCGGCCGTTCTACCTTGGTGGATAAGGATAAGTCGATTACCGGTGACAGTCTCTACTATGTGAAGAATGGCGAGAGTACGGGTTATGGCAATGTTGTATATGTGGATAAGAAGAACAAAAATTCACTTACCTGCAACTATCTCCGTTATAATGAGAAGACGGGAATGGGATTCGCTACCAAGCGACCTGTAGCCATCGACTATTCTCAAAAAGATACGTTGTGGATGCATTCAGATACTATGCGCATCTATACTTTCAATATCAATACAGATTCGGTATATCGCAAGGTGCATGCCTATCCGCATGTCCGTGCTTTCCGCAACGACATGCAGGCTATCTGCGATTCCCTGGTTTTCAATTCCAAGGATTCCTGTATGACGATGTATAAGGATCCTGTTATCTGGAATGCCAACCGGCAGATGCTCGGTGAGGAAATCAGAGCTTATATGGCAGACTCCACCATCCGCTTTGCCCATGTCATCGGTCAGGCTCTCTCTATCGAGCAGATGCCAGACAGCGTACATTATAATCAGATTACTTCTTCTGAAATGAAATCCTATTTCGAAAAAGGAGAAATGAAGATGACGGAAGCAATCGGCAATGTGCAGACGGTCTATTATATGACCAACGACAAGGACAGTTCCCTGGTGGGACTCAACTATCTGGAGACCGATACCATGCGTATGTATCTGGGAGCAGCCAGAAAGTTGGATAAAATCTGGACCAATAAGTTTACCAGTACCATGTATCCGATTACCCAGGTTCCGCCTGCCAAGTATAAGCTACCTAACTTTGCATGGTTTGAGGACCTCCGACCAAAGGATAAGAATGATATTTTTGTTTGGCGTGGCAAGTCGAGTGGCACGGAGTTGAAATCCATCAAGCGCCATGAGGCACCTTTGCAATCCCTGAAGAAGGAATCTCTCAAGAAGGACAAGGAAAAGGCTGAAGCTGAGACTGCCTCAGGGAAAACTGACAAGGAGGCATCCAAGACAGCTCCTAAGAAAACTGTTCGTGCAGCTTCCAGAAAAATCTCAAAGGTAGCGCCAAAAGTTACCAAGAAAAACAAACGTAAATAAAAAAAGAAACGACGATGAGTGATGTCATCCAACTTTTACCAGATTCTGTTGCCAATCAGATAGCAGCAGGAGAAGTGATACAGCGACCAGCTTCTGTCATCAAGGAGCTGGTGGAGAATGCTGTTGATGCCGGCGCCAGGAATATTCAGGTGGTCGTGGTGGATGCGGGTCGCACCAACATCCAGGTCATTGATGATGGCAAGGGAATGTCGGAGACGGATGCCCGCCTTGCCTTTGAGCGCCATTCCACCTCTAAGATCCGTAAGGCAGACGATCTCTTTGCCCTCCGTACGATGGGATTCCGAGGAGAAGCTTTGGCTTCTATCGCTGCCGTGGCACAGGTGGAACTCAAAACTCGTCAGGAGTCTGACGAGATAGGTACCCTCGTAGCCATATCGGGTTCCCGGTATGAGCGCCAGGAACCTTGTGCCTGTCCTGTGGGAACCAACTTTTCTGTGAGCAATATCTTCTACAATGTTCCTGCCCGCCGTAAATTCCTGAAATCGAATTCTACCGAGCTCAATAACATCCTTACCGCTTTTGAGCGCATTGCCTTGGTGAATCCGCAGATTTCGTTTACCCTGCACAGCAATGGCACGGAAGTGTTCAATCTTCGGGCTGCCAATCTGCGCCAGCGTATTCTGGATGTGTTTGGCAAGAAGTTCAATCATGATCTCTTGCCCGTCAATGTAGAGACAACCATGTGCAAGGTTTCCGGATTTGCCGGCAAACCGGAGGCTGCCCGCAAGAAAGGAGTGCATCAGTTCTTCTTTGTGAACGGCAGATACATGAAGCATCCTTATTTCAACAAGGCGGTGATGGCGGCTTACGACCGTTTAATTCCGGTAGGAGAGCAGGTGCCTTACTTCCTCTATTTCGAGGTGGATCCTAAGGACATTGACGTGAACATCCATCCTACCAAGACCGAAATCAAGTTTGAGAATGAGCAGGCTATCTGGCAGATTCTCTCGGCTGCCGTGAAGGAGAGCATCGGTATGTTTAATGATGTACCTACCATCGACTTCGATACCGAGGATAAGCCGGAAATCCCGATGTTCAATCCGGAAGAGATTCCTTCGGCATCGGCTCCGAAGATCAGCGTCAATCCAGGATATAATCCTTTCAAAACCCGTTCTACTACTATGGCGAAGCCTGTAGGAGCCTGTTTTCCTGGTCCTTCCAGTACCAAACCGGAGATAGACCAGAACTGGGAACAGCTTTACGAGGGGTTGAAAGATCAGGATGAACAGCAGCATACGATGGAACTCTTTGATGAGCCCGAACAGGCTACTGCTGCAGGTATTACGGCTAACAGTATTATAGCCGAGAAGTCGCCATCCCATTATCAGTATAAAGGCAAGTATATCATGACTGCCGTGAAATCGGGATTGATGATCATCGACCAGCATCGTGCCCATGTGCGTATCCTGTTCGAACAGTATCTCAAGCAGCTTGCCGAGCGCACCTTCCATTCCCAGAAGGTTCTCTTCCCGGAAGTGGTGCAGTTCCCGATGTCGGAGAAGGTAATCTTCGAAAAGATCTTGCCGGAAATGAACGGGATGGGATTTGAATTGGAAGATCTGGGAGGTGGCAGCTATGCCGTCAACTCCGTACCTGCCGGTCTGGAAGGTATGAATCCGGTAAGACTGGTACAGGATATGGTATCCAGTGCTGTGGAGAAAGGAGTCTCTGCCATGGATGAAATCAACCAAGCCCTGGCTCTTTCGCTTGCCCGTCAAGCAGCGATACCGCACGGACAGGTGTTGAGCAATGAGGAGATGGAAGGATTGGTCAATGGACTTTTCGCCTGCGAGAATGTGAACTATACTCCTGATGGTAAGTCGGTGCTCTGCATCCTCCAGCAGCAGGAGATAGAGCATCTTCTGGGGTAGTTGCTTCTATCATCAAGGAATGCTATATATAATATCGAAGATTGCTATATATAATAAGGTGTAGTTAAACTGAAAGTTAAAAATAGATAGGTATGAAAAAGATATTTGCTTTGCTGGCTTTGGCTAGTGTTTTTATGGGAAGTTTTGCTCAGGACGTAGTTCCTGAAGAAAAATATAGTATTGCCACCAATTCTTTTGGCAGTAATTGGTTTGTGCAGGCTGGTTTGGACTGGAATGCATGGTATTCTGCCGAAGAGAGAGGACACGATCTGTCGAAGAGTCCTTTCAAGAAGTTCCGCAGCAATCCGGGCATCTCCCTGGCTTTCGGTAAGTGGTTTACGCCAGGTATCGGTCTTCGTACTAAGATTCAGGGATTCTGGGGAAAGAAGGTGGATGCCGACTGGAACGAGGATACCAATGAGGGCAACGGTAACAAGTATTGGGTAGCCAATGAGCAGGTGATGTTCAACCTGACCAACCTTTTCAAGGGTTATAAGGAAGAGCGCGTCTGGAACATGATGGCGTTTGCCGGTGCCGGTGTGGGCCGATCGATGACTCACGACAACTATGCCATGAATTACAGTCTGGGTCTTCATTCGGCATGGAAGGTGGCAGAAAAGGTTCAGCTTTTTGCTGAGGCTGGTCTGAATACCTTCGATCATAACATTGATAATTGTGCAGGAAGTGCCTCCCAGTCTTGGACCCGCCGATGCAAGAATTACTATTTCGAATTGGGTGTTACCTACAATCTGGGCTCTTCCCGTTGGAGAAAGGCTCCGGATATGGATATTGTTGATACGCTTCACCAGTCGGAACTGGATGCCCTGAATGCTGCTTTGGAAGATGCCAATGCAGAAACCGAGCGTTTGAGAGGACTTTTGGAGAAAAAGCAGGCTGGAGAGAAGGAGACAGAGCATGCTACCGACGTAGCTCCTGCAGATTCAGAAGATGCTCCTGCAGATTCAGTAGAACAGTAAGTTTTGGCTAAAATAGCCTATATAAAGGGCATTTTTCCCCGTGGAAAATGCCTTTTTTCATGTTTTTTCAACGAAAATGAAAAAAAAGTCGGAAAAAGTTTGGTGGAATCAAATATTTGTAGTACCTTTGCAACCGCTTACGAAAAGTAAGGGCGCTTAGCTCAGCTGGTTTAGAGCATCTGCCTTACAAGCAGAGGGTCGGCGGTTCGAATCCGTCAGCGCCCACAGGGGTGTTCCCTGTGATTCACATTTGTGGTTGCAGGGATTTTTTTAGGGCGCTTAGCTCAGCTGGTTTAGAGCATCTGCCTTACAAGCAGAGGGTCGGCGGTTCGAATCCGTCAGCGCCCACGGAACTCAATTCCGTGGTAAAAAACATTATGATTTATATTATACTTGGGCGCTTAGCTCAGCTGGTTTAGAGCATCTGCCTTACAAGCAGAGGGTCGGCGGTTCGAATCCGTCAGCGCCCACCAAGTTAAAAGGTCTTTCAACAATCGTTGAAAGACCTTTTTGTTTTAATTAAAGCTAAATAATTCTCAGTTTTTCTGTTTTTTCGTAGGAATTCATTAACTTTGCACCCTATATTAATAATACGTATTGTTATGAATTTAGATTTATTGACAGCCATATCACCTATAGATGGTCGTTACAGGGGAAAAACAGAGCAACTCGCTAACTACTTTTCAGAGTATGCTCTCATTCGTTATCGTGTTCGAGTAGAGATAGAGTATTTCATTACTTTATGTGAGTTACCATTGCCGCAGCTGGCTTCTTTTGATCAGTCGCTGTTTGAGCGTTTGCGTGACATCTATCGTAATTTCAACGAAAACGATGCTCAGCGTGTGAAAGACATTGAGAAGGTTACCAACCACGATGTGAAAGCTGTTGAGTATTTTATCAAGGAAGAGTTTGACAAGATTGGTGGCTTGGATGCCTACAAGGAGTTTATCCACTTCGGCTTGACATCTCAGGACATCAACAACACCAGTGTGCCTCTTTCAGTGAAGGAAGCTCTGGAGGAGTGCTTCTATCCTCAGGTTGAAGAGCTGATTGCCCAGCTTCAGACTTATGCTGATGAGTGGAAGGATGTACCTATGCTGGCTAAGACTCATGGTCAGCCTGCTTCTCCTACCCGTTTGGGCAAGGAAATCATGGTTTATGTATATCGTCTTACCGAGCAGCTCGATTCTTTGAAGGCTTGCAAGTTTACGGCTAAATTTGGTGGTGCTACCGGTAATTACAATGCTCATCATGTAGCTTATCCTGAGTATGACTGGAAGGCTTTCGGCAACAAGTTCGTCAGCGAGAAGCTGGGCTTGGAACGTGAGCAATATACTACTCAGATCAGCAACTATGATCATCTGGGTTCCATCTTTGATGCCATCCGCAGAATCAACACCATCATCATTGACTTGGACCGTGACTTCTGGATGTACATCTCTATGGATTACTTCAAGCAGAAAATCAAGGCTGGTGAGGTAGGTTCCAGTGCCATGCCACACAAGGTGAACCCTATCGATTACGAGAACAGTGAGGGTAACCTCGGTATTGCCAATGCCATCCTCCAGTTCCTGGCACAGAAGCTCCCGGTTAGCCGTCTGCAGCGCGACCTTACTGACAGCACCGTACTCCGTAACATCGGTGTGCCTCTCGGTCATAGCGTCATCGCCATCCAGAGCACATTGAAGGGCTTGCGTAAGCTCATCCTTCATGAAGAGAAGTTGCAGGAAGACTTGAATAATACCTGGGCTGTAGTAGCTGAGGCTATCCAGACCATCCTTCGTCGTGAGGCTTATCCACATCCATACGAGGCATTGAAGGCGCTTACCCGCACCAATACCCATATGACAGAGGAGACCATTCATGAGTTTATCAAGGGATTGAATGTAAGCGATAGCGTGAAGGCAGAACTGATGGCTATCACTCCTAGCAATTACACCGGTATTTAATCAAAAAGCAGTTTCCCTAACGGGCACCAAGGATATATCAAGACATATCATATATAACATAATTAATAATAATAGATTTATTAACCCGGCCGTGAGGCTTTTATATTGAATAAATTATGGATTCAGAGTTCGAGAACAAACCACAGAGTCAATCGTCTGAGAGCGAGAACACCCGAGAGGGCTTCAACGCAGGCGGTTATCAGAAGAGTTATCGTAGTGTAGGTCGCACACAGCGTCCACGTATTAACAGTCATCGCCCATCATTCAACAGCGATAGAAGTAGCAGTAGTAGCGAGGGTGGCTTCCGTCCGGAAGGCTTCGGTGCTGGCTTGCAGAGCAGTTCTACCAGCTCTAGCAGCGAGCGTCCACAGCGCAGCTATGGTAGCAGCCGTGGCAGCTATGGCAGCCGTCCACAGCAGGGTGGCTACAACAGCCGTGGTGGCTATAACAGCAACCGTGGTGGTTACAATGGTCGTCCTCAGCAGGGTGGCTATGGCAGCCGTCCACAGCAGGGTGGCTACAACAGCCGTCCTCGTTTCAATAATAACGCAGAAGGTGCCGATCAGCATCCATCAACTGGTGGCTATCAGCCACGTCAGCAGGGTGGTTACAATGGTCGTCCTCAGCATGGCGGTTACAACAGCCGTCCTCAGCATGGTGGCTACAACAGCAACCGTGGTGGTTATGGCCGTCCTCAGCAGGGTGGTTACAATAGCAACCGTGGCGGCTATGGTCGTCCACAGGGTGGTGGCTATGGCAACAAGCGTGGTGGTGGTTTCCGTCAGCACACTCCAGGATACGATCCAAATGCTAAGTATAGCATGAAGAAGCGTATCGAATACAAGGAGGAGAATATCGACCCAACAGAGCCATTGCGCTTGAATAAGTTCCTTGCCAATGCTGGTGTCTGCTCTCGCCGTGAGGCTGATGAGTTCATCCAGGCTGGTCTGGTAACTGTCAATGGTCAGGTAGTTACCGAGTTGGGTACCAAGATTCTTCGCACCGACGAGGTGAAGTTCCATGATGCAGTAGTATCTTTGGAGAAAAAGGTATATGTATTGCTCAACAAGCCAAAGGATTACGTGACAACCAGCGACGATCCTCAGCAGCGCAAGACTGTGATGGACCTCGTAAAGGATGTATGCCCTGAGCGTATCTATCCTGTAGGTCGTCTCGACCGTAACACAACAGGTGTACTCCTGTTGACCAACGATGGTGACCTGGCTTCTAAGCTGACTCACCCTAAGTTCTTGAAAAAGAAGGTATATCACGTACACCTCGACAAGAACCTCACTGCTCACGATATGCAGCAGATCAGCGAGGGTATCACTTTGGAAGATGGCGAGATCAAGGCAGATGCAGTAGCTTATGCTGACGAGCGTGACAAGTCACAGGTAGGTATCGAGATCCACAGCGGTAAGAACCGTATCGTTCGCCGTATCTTCGAGAGCCTCGGCTATCGTGTAACCAAGCTCGACCGTGTACAGTTTGCAGGTTTGACCAAGAAGAATCTCCGTCGCGGTGACTGGCGCTTCCTTACTGAGAAGGAAGTAGATATGCTCCGTATGGGTGCTTTTGAATAAGGATAATAAGATATAATAAGAAAGGAGACTATCTGTTTAGTCTCCTTTTTAACCTATTAATAAACAATGGAAAAAGTAAAAAGAACTAAAGTCGTTGACTTGCTCAAGAGCACAGCCTACGACTCAATCGTGAATGTTAAGGGATGGGTTCGTACCCATCGTAGTAGCAAAGCAGTCGATTTTATCGCTCTTAACGATGGTTCTACTATTAATAATATTCAGATAGTAGTCGACCCATCAAAGGTCGATGAGAATCAGCTCCGCCAGATTACCACTGGTGCCTGCATCAGCGTAGTAGGTACCTTGGTAGAGAGCCAGGGTGCCGGTCAGAGTGTTGAGATTCAGTGCGAAAGCATCGAAATCTATGGTCTTTGCGGCAACGACTATCCAATGCAGAAGAAGGGACAGAGCTTCGAGTACATGCGTCAGTATGCTCACCTCCGTCTCCGTACCAATACCTTTGGTGCTGTGATGCGTATCCGCCACAATATGGCGATGGCTATCCACACTTACTTCCACGAGCATGGATATTTCTACTTCAACACTCCTCTCATCACTGCCAGTGACTGTGAGGGTGCAGGTCAGATGTTCCAGGTAACAACCAAGAACCTCTACAACCTGAAGAAGACAGAGGATGGCAAGATCGATTATTCTGATGATTTCTTCGGTAAGCAGACTTCATTGACTGTTTCTGGTCAGTTGGAGGGTGAGCTGGGTGCTACAGCACTCGGTGCTATCTATACCTTCGGTCCTACCTTCCGTGCAGAGAACAGTAACACACCTCGCCACCTGGCTGAGTTCTGGATGGTTGAGCCAGAGGTTGCTTTTCTGGATATGGATGGTTTGATGGAGCTGGAGGAAGACTTCATCAAGTATTGTATCCGTTGGGCACTGGAGCACTGCAAGGACGACCTTGCTTTCTTGAACAAGATGATCGACAAGGGCTTGATTGCTCGTTTGGAGGGCGTTTTGAATTCAGACTTCGTTCATCTTCCATATACAGAGGGTATCCGCATCCTGCAGGAGGCTATCGCCAACGGCAAGAAGTTTGAGTTCCCATGTGAGTGGGGTGATGACCTGGCTTCAGAGCACGAGCGCTTCCTCGTAGAGGAGCACTTCAAGCGCCCAGTCATCATGACCAACTATCCAAAGGCTATCAAGGCATTCTATATGAAAATAGACGAGGAGGAGAGCGGCTTCGGCGGCAAGAGCGGTCAGACCGTTCAGGGTACCGACGTACTGTTCCCACAGATTGGTGAGATTATCGGTGGTTCTGTCCGTGAGGAGAGCTATGACAAGCTGATGGGTGAGATTGAGGCTCGCAATATTCCTATGAAGGATATGAGCTGGTATCTTGATACCCGTAAGTATGGTTCATGCCCACACGCAGGTTTCGGTCTCGGTTTCGAGCGTCTGATCCTCTTCGTAACCGGTATGCAGAACATCCGTGACGTGATTCCATTCCCACGTACACCAAAGAATGCAGAGTTCTAATCTTCGTTGATATCAACGAAAACAGAATATAGGATAAGTGAGGCTTCTTTTTCGGAGGTCTCGCTTTTATTTTGCCAACTAAGCTCTAGGTTTTGCTTATTTTTACATCTTTTCTTCCTCATTCTCATTATTTTATTGTACCTTTGCACCTAAAAATATAAAATCGTAAGAAAAATGGGAAAGATTATATTGACGGGCGACCGTCCAACAGGTAAACTTCACCTGGGTCACTACATCGGTTCCTTGCAGCGCCGAGTACAGCTTCAGAATGCTGGTGACTTTGACAGAATGTTCGTATTCATGGCAGACGTTCAGGCTTTGACAGATAATGCTGACAATCCTGAGAAGATTCGCCAGAACATTACAGAGGTAGCACTTGATTATCTTTCTGCGGGTCTCGATCCACAGAAGTGTACACTCTATATCCAGAGTATGATTCCGGAGTTGGCTGAGTTGACTACCTACCTGATGAACCTCATCTCTGTATCTCGTGTTCAGCGTAACCCAACCGTGAAGACTGAGATCAAGATGCGTAACTTCGAGGCAAACATTCCTCTCGGTTTCTTCTGCTATCCTGTGAGCCAGGCAGCCGACATCACCGCTTTCAAGGCTACAACCGTGCCTGCCGGTGAGGACCAGGAGCCTATGCTGGAGGTAACCCGTGAGTTGGTTCGCCGCTTCAACCAGACTTATGCGCCTGTATTGGTAGAGCCAGAGATTCTGCTTCCAGAGATTGCCTGCTGCCGTCGCCTTCCAGGAACCGATGGTAAGGAGAAGATGAGCAAGAGTCTCGGCAACTGCATCTACATGAGCGATGACGAGAAGACCGTTTGGAAGAAGGTGAAGAAGATGTCTAACGGTGAGCCACGCATGAGCATGGAAGAGCCTGGACATCTGGAGGGAAATGCCGTGTTCACCTATCTAGAGGCATTCTCTACTCCTGAGGACTTCGCTGAGTTCTGGCCGGAGTTCAAGACTTTGGATGAGTTGAAGGAGCAGTATGTGAAGGGTGGTATCGGTGATGGTACCTGCAAGAAGTTCCTGAACAGCGTCATCAACAAGATGCTTGACCCAATCCGTGCCCGCCGTCATGAGTTTGAGCAGGATATTCCTGAGGTATTCAATATCTTGAAGAAGGGTAGCGAGGATGCCCGCGAGTTTGCTGCCCAGACTATGGACGAGGTTCGCAAGGCGATGCGCATCGACTACTTCAGCGATGCTGCCTATATTGAGGAGCAGGCTGCGAAGTATAAAATTTAATGTTGAATGTTTAATGTTGAATGTTGAGTTAGGCATGCGCCCTATAATTCAACACTCAACATTCAACATTCAACACTTAATTATGAATAAACGAATATTGCAATTAGCGGTACCGTCGATAATATCCAATATCACGGTACCGCTTTTGGGTTTGGTAGATGTCGCCATCGTCGGACATATCGGCGATGCAGCGTATATCGGAGCCATTGCCGTGGGCTCGATGCTCTTCAATGTCATCTACTGGCTGTTCGGATTTCTGAGAATGGGAACCAGCGGAATGACCTCGCAGGCTTTGGGCAGGAGGGACTTTGCCGAGGTGGTGAGACTCCTGATTCGTTCCCTGGGCATTGGCGTGGGGATAGGACTGCTGTTCTTTATCCTTCAGAGATGGCTCATCGGATGTGGATTGTGGGCTATGTCGCCGGAAACTGATGTCGTGGAACTGGCTCGCAGATACTGCTATGTCTGCATCTGGGGAGCTCCCGCCGTGCTCGGACTCTATGGATTCACGGGCTGGTATATCGGTATGCAGAACACGCGCATTCCGATGGTGGTATCGCTCTCTCAGAATGTGGTGAACATCGTAGCCTCTCTGGTGCTCGTCTTCGTCTGCAGGATGACGGTAGAAGGTGTGGCACTCGGAACGGTCATCGCCCAATGGTGGGGATTTCTGATGGCCTGCGTGCTCTATCGGCTCTACTATCGCCGGTTGGGCAAATATGATTATCGCCAGCATCTCTTTGCCTCAGAACCGCTGAAGCGATTCTTCTCCCTGAACAGAGACATTTTTCTCCGTACTGTATGTCTGGTGGCTGTAAACCTCTTCTTTACAGCAGCCGGTTCCAGAGAGAGTACGCTGGTGCTGGCAGTGAATACCCTGCTGATGACGCTCTTTACCATCTTCTCTTATTTCATGGATGGTTTTGCGTATGCGGCAGAGGCTTTGAGCGGCAAGTATTATGGAGCCGGGAATAGGGAGGCGTTCCGGGAAGTGGTGAAGCGGACGATGGGCTTCGGTGTCGTGGTGGCGATTCTTTTCACCTTATTATATATAGTGGGTGGAGAAAACTTTCTCTCTTTGCTGACCAGCGACAGGCAGGTGGTGGCGGCTGCGGGTTCGTATCTGGGATGGGCGGTGCTTATTCCGATGGCAGGTATGTCGGCATTTGTCTTCGATGGCATCTTTGTGGGCATCACCCAGTCGAAGTCTATGCTTTGTTCCACCGCTGTAGCTTCTGCTTCATTCTTCGGAATGTATTTCGCCCTTCATCCTTTGTTGGGCAATCATGCCCTGTGGCTTGCCTTTATTCTCTACCTCGTTTTGAGGGGTATCGTATTATTCGTCATTTACCGTAGAAAACTGCGGTAAATGGCGAATTGTGTTTTAATAGAATATAATAATAGAAATAACGCACATTGTTCTTGAAAAATTGCACACTTGAAATATAGTGTGCGCATTTTATGGAAAAACTACATTAATTTAGTTTAAAACTTACGCTTTTATTCTTTTTCTTAGCATAATTTTCGTACTTTCGCAGAATAAAATTTAAAAATATAAAGAGTAAAATGACAGCAGAAGAGTATTATCAGGAAGGAAATGCCTGGCGAAAGCAAGGCGACTTCAAGCGTGCCCTCGACAGCTATATGGAGGCGATAGCTCTCGATCCGGAGAGTCCTGCCGTGGCAGCCAAGGAGATGCTGGATGATATCATGAGCTTTTATTGCAAAGACTACTACAATCCATAGCAATCTGTTGTGGACAGCAGCAGTTTTGGCTACTCCAGTGAAGAATGATAATATAAGAAAAAGAAAATATATAGAATATGAGCAAAATTAAAGGGGCCATTGTGGTCGATACGGAGCGTTGCAAAGGATGCGCACTCTGTGTAGAAGCTTGTCCTCAAGATGTCATCGCATTGGCTCTGAAGAAGGTCAATGTGCATGGCTATCGCTATGTTGAGGCTGTCAATGCCGATGTGTGTGTGGGGTGTACCTCGTGCGCCATCGTCTGCCCTGACGGCTGCATCACTGTTTATCGTAAGAAGGAGGATTAAACAATGGCAAATCAAGAAGTAACATTAATGAAGGGCAATGAGGCGATAGCCCATGCCTGTATCAGATGTGGTGCGGATGGCTTCTTCGGCTATCCTATCACACCTCAGAGTGAGATTATAGAGACGCTGGCTCTGCTCAAGCCTTGGGAGACATCGGGTATGGTGGTTCTCCAGGCAGAGAGTGAGGTGGCGGCTATCAATATGGTATATGGTGGCGCCGGCGCCGGTAAGCGTGTCATCACTACCTCATCCAGTCCGGGTGTGGCTTTGATGCAGGAGGGTATTTCCTATATGGCAGGTGCTGAGATTCCTGGAGTCATCGTCAATGTGCAGCGTGGCGGTCCGGGACTGGGTACCATCCAGCCATCTCAGAGTGACTATTTCCAGGCTACCCGCGGCGGTGGTAACGGCGACTACAACGTCATCGTGCTGGCTCCTGCTTCTGTTCAGGAGATGGCAGACTTTGTGGACCTTGCCTTCAACCTCGCCTTCAAGTATCGCAATCCGGCGATGATCCTGAGCGATGGCGTCATCGGACAGATGATGGAGAAGGTGGTGCTGCCACCTATGAAACCTCGCCGTACCGAGGAGGAGATTGCGAAGGAATGTCCTTGGGCTACCATCGGCCGTCCTAAGAGTCGCCCTGTCAACATCATGACCTCTCTGGAACTCAAGCCAGAGGTGATGGAGCAGCGCAATATCGCCCTTCAGGAGAAATACAGGAAGATTCGTGAAACGGAGGTTCGATATGAAACCGAGCAGATGGAGGATGCCGACTATGTGATCGTAGCCTTCGGAAGTGCGGCACGTATCGCCGAGAAGAGCATCGAGAATGCCCGAGAGCAGGGCATCAAGGTGGGTCTCTTCCGTCCTATCACCCTCTGGCCTTTCCCTGAGAAGGAACTCCATGAGCTGGCAAAGACCAAGAAGGGCATTCTGGTTGCCGAGATCAATGCCGGTCAGATGGTTCAGGATGTGCGCCTGGCTGTGAATGGACAGGCTCCAGTAGAGCACTTCGGTCGCCTGGGCGGCATTGTGCCGGAGCCGGAGGAAATCGTTGAAGCATTAAAGAAGTTAATAAAATGAATGATATAATTTCACCAGAGAATCTGGTATATAAGAAGCCTACGCTGATGAACGATACCCCGATGCACTATTGTCCGGGTTGTTCGCATGGCGTAGTTCATAAGCTCGTTGCCGAGGTCATCGAGGAGATGGGCATGGAGGATAAGACGGTGGGCGTTTGTCCGGTGGGCTGTGCCGTCTTCGCTTACCGCTATTTGGATATCGACTGGCAGGAGGCTGCCCATGGCCGTGCACCTGCTGTGGCTACGGGCATCAAGCGTTTGTGGCCAGACCGTCTCGTCTTCACCTATCAGGGTGATGGCGACCTGGCGTGCATCGGTACCTGCGAGACTATCCACGCCCTGAACCGTGGCGAGCATATTGCCATTATCTTCATCAACAATGCCATCTATGGTATGACGGGTGGACAGATGGCTCCAACCACCCTGTTGGGTCAGAAGACCGCTACCTGTCCTTACGGACGAGAGGCTGATCTTCATGGTTATCCACTGAACATCACCGAACTTGCCAGCCATCTGCAGGGTACCTGCTACGTAACCCGCCAGAGTGTGGAGACCGTGGCAAGCATCAAGAAGGCAAAGAAGGCAATCCGCAAGGCTTTCGAGGCAAGTATGCAGGGCAAGGGTTCCAGCCTGGTAGAAATCGTTTCTACCTGCAACAGCGGCTGGAAGCTCTCACCTGTTGAGGCAAACAAGTGGATGGAGGAGAATATGTTTAAGCAGTATCCTAAGGGCGACCTGAAGGATACAACAAATTTGTAAGAACAATGAAGACAGAAATCATTATATCCGGTTTTGGTGGTCAGGGCGTCCTTTCGATGGGAAAGATCCTGGCTTACTCAGGACTGATGGAGGACAAGGAGGTGACCTGGATGCCTGCTTATGGTCCGGAACAGCGTGGCGGTACAGCCAATGTAACGGTCATCGTGAGCGACAGCCGCATCTCTTCGCCTATCCTGAGCCATTACGATGTTGCCATTGTGCTCAATCAGCCATCACTCGATAAGTTTGAGCCGAAGATCAAGCCAGGTGGCATCCTGATTTATGATGGTTATGGCATCATGAATCCACCTCAGCGCAAGGACATCACCGTTTATCGCATCGATGCGATGAACAAGGCTGCTGAGATGAAAAACTCCAAGGTGTTTAACATGATTGTTTTGGGCGGACTGCTGAAGGTTTGCCCTGTGGTGAGCACCGACGGTTTGAACAAGGCACTCTACAAGTCGTTGCCAGAGCGCTATCACAACCTGATTCCATTGAACATGAAGGCCGTGGAAGAGGGTATGAAAATCATCGAGAAAGTAGAACGATAAGTTTCAAAATAGTACGCTAAGTTAGAGACAATAGGTCGATAGCTTAGCGGACTGATATTAATCATTTATAGATAAGCCGTATGACTAAAAAATCCAACTATCTATTATCCCTTTTCGGGGCATTATTGCTTTCATCTCCGATTCAGGCTCAGAATCTGTTGCCAAAACCGCAGCAGGTTACGATGGGCAAGGGCGTGTTTAAAACCAGCGACGGTGTGAAAGTAGAAAACCAGGTAGGCGCTGATGCCGAGAATGTCTATACCAAGGCGTGGAACGCCAAGGTGAACGATGCTGCCAAGCGGGTGGTGAAGTTCACCAAGCTTGCCAACGCCTCTTCGCCGGAAGCATACAAGCTTCATGTGGCACCTGATGCCATTGAAATCAGTGCCGCCAGCAGCGAGGGTTTCCTACGTGCCTGGCAGACCATGGAGCAGCTTACCACCAAGAAGGGCATTGCATGCTGCGACATCGTGGATGCCCCTGCCTATAAGTGGCGTGGATTGATGCTTGATGTTTCCCGTCATTTCTTCCCTATTTCCTTTCTCAAGAAGCAGATTGATGTGATGTCGGAGTATAAGTTTAACCGTCTCCATATCCATCTGACCGATGCTGCCGGATGGCGCATTGAAATCAAGCGCTATCCTCGACTCAACAACTTTGCAGCCTGGCGTTCGGGTAAGTTATGGAAAGACTGGAATGCCAATGGCAACAAGTATCTGGAGCAGGGCAGCGAGGGTGCCGAGGGTGGTTACTATACCCAGGATGAACTCCGCGACCTGGTGAAATATGCTGCCGAGCGTGGCATCACCATCGTTCCGGAAATCGAAATGCCGGGTCATTCAGAGGAGGTGCTTACCGCCTATCCAGAGTTATCCTGTACCCATGAGCCATACAAGCAGGCAGATTTCTGTCCGGGCAACATCGGAACCTACGATTTTCTGGAGAATGTCTTGAAGGAGGTGATGGATATCTTCCCTTCTCATTACATTCATGTGGGTGGCGATGAGGCTGCGAAGAAGTCATGGGGCAGTTGTGCCCTCTGTCAGAAGAAGATGAAGGAGCTGGGCATCGACAACGTAGATGGATTGCAGGCTCATCTCATTTCCCACATGGGCAAGTTCCTGAACGAGCATGGCAGACAGCTCGTGGGCTGGGACGAGGTGATTGCTGGAAATCTCTCCAAGAATACCACCGTGATGGTTTGGCGTGGCACCGAACTGGCACACGAGGCTATCAAGCATGGCTATGACGTGGTGATGTCGCCGGGAGCTTACTGCTACTTCGATATGTATCAGGATGCGCCGGGCACCCAGCCTGTGGCAAATGGCGGTTTCATTCCTACCGAGAAGGTGTATAGCTACGTGCCGGGAAGCGATCTTCCTGAGGCAGAACGTAATATGATTACGGGTGTGCAGGCGAACCTCTGGACCGAGCATATTCCTACTCCAGAGTATGCTGAGTACATGCTTTATCCTCGTGCCTTGGCTCTGGCTGAGATAGGATGGAACGGAACCAAGACCAAGAACTATCCTGAGTTCAAGACCCGTGCCCTGGCGCAGGTGGAACATCTGAAGGCTGAAGGCGTAAATCCATTCGAGCTGAAGAAGGAGATTGGCGAGCGCAAGGAAAAGATGATGCCGGTGCAGCACAAGGCTGTGGGTGCCAAGGTTACCTACAACCATGCTTACAACCGCTATTATCCGGCGGCTGGTGAACAGACGCTGGTGGATGGCAATATGGGCGGTTGGGCTCATGGCGATGGTCGCTGGCAGGGCTTTATCGGCAAGGATTGCTTCGATGTGACCATCGATCTGGGTAATTCTACCAAGATCAGCAGTGTAGGTACCGATTTCATGCAGAGCAGCGGTCCTGAGATTTTCTATCCTTCTCAATATACGGTATCAGTTAGTGAGGATGGCAAGAACTTCACCCAGGTATTTGACAAGAAGTATGAGTCGAGCAAGGAGCCGATTCTGAATTTCAAGACGCTTACCTGGAAGGGCAACAAGACAGCCCGCTACATCCGTGTTCAGGCGAAGCCAAGCAGCTTCGGCGGCTGGCTGTTTGTTGATGAGATAATCGTGAAATAATACGATTTCGTATATGAATTATGCAGATTGCATTATGCAGTTACATAATGCAATCTGCTCTTAGTTTATCCATCCAAGCAGGGACACCAGATAGGCGTTCCAGTTGATGGCAATTTCGTTTGAGACATAGCTGCCGACGTTATCCTGGTAGGATTCATCTGGTATATTGGAAGCATAGGCTGGTACGAATTCGGCATCTTCCTGTCCCTTGTTGGCTCCTCCAGCCACAAGACCAGGTACTGGCTCCTTGATATTGTCGGCTGCAGAGATACGGTGGTGGATATTCATGACCCTCTGGGTGCCGAAGCCTGTCAGGTAGCAATAGCCTGTGGCGTTACGTCCAAAGAAATAATCTAAGGTAGAAAGGGCGGCTTGCCTATACTTGCTGTCCTTTGTCAGGGCATACTCGTACATTTGGGCAATGCCTCTTCCCAGGCAGCTTTCAGAGTTGCTTCCCCAGTGGAAGTCTTGGGCGCTGTTGCCGAAGATACTGTGGAATGAAGAGGTAGCCAGTTCTTGGATATCCTCATCACATTTTTTCTTAAGAGATTCTTTGATCTCTTTCATAGGGAGCTTGCGAATCCCTCAAAGTTAGGGGTGGTGAGTTTATGATATACTCCTCCATCGGTTGGATCCTGCATGGTGAGCATCCACTCCAGGTTATACATCATCTCATCCAGGATATCCGGTATCTTATTGTCGGATTCCGGAATTTATAGTCGCCAGCATCGTACCATCCCTTGGGAGAGGATATGATGGTTCCCGCCGGTCTTTTAGGGCTTGCTGCCGAAGGATGCACCATGACATGAGTATCCAGGTGAGCTGCCGGGCGTGCATACTCGCCAGCATACTTTCTTTCCAAGCTCTCCCCAGAACGCTGATAGTAGTAGCCTTTGATGGATGCTTTCAAGGCTTCCGTATAGGGATCGCTGGAAATGATGAAGCTTTGTTGATGTCTTCCTGCTACCAGGGTGTACCTGCCAGGCTTGGTGATAGAGGTGAAGTCTATCTCCTGGCGGATCTTGCTGGAGAATGGGGATTTCTTGGTGGTTGCATGTTTTGTGCGCCAGACGGTTTTACCCTCTTGGTCTCTGATGAGGAAGCTTTTGGTCTTTGCCTCCGGCTCTATGGTTGCTATCTTGCTTTCATGGGTCAAATAGCCAACCTGGTTAACCTTGATGGGATTCTTCACTGAAGAAGCTGGCATCGTTACTGCTGTCAGCAGCGCCATAGTGGTTAAGATTACTTTTTTCATTTTTCCTTGTTTTTAAAGTGTTATAGTTGTTTTATGCTTATTTAAATCTGTTTTTCAATCCATGCCATCAGTACTGCTACAGCATACTGCTGTTCTTCTCCTGTCAGCTGTCTTCCGGCAGGTATATGATGCCATTTGAAGAAACAACCACGGCAGCAGCAGCCTGTAGCATGCTGGGCTATGAATACAGGATGCCCTCTCATAGGCGTCTGCTTGCCGTCATTGGGAATCACGGCAGGAGCAAGGCGTTTGGCAACGAAATCCTCTGCATGCTTACGGATGGTTTCCAGGCCCTTTTCTGCAATATATTCCTTATCCCTCTTCGAAAGGTGGAAACGGCTGCGGAATGCTGATTTGGAAAGTCTTTCAAACAGACCTGTCAAGTCATACTCTTTGTCTGGAGAGGTATGGTTTTCCTCGTTTTCTGAAGAGACAGTATCTTTCTGATAATCCTCTTTCTCCTCTGGAAACAAATTGAGTTCTACATATCTGGCATGGTTTGCCCTTGAATCTTTTTTCATATCTATTTATCTCCTATATCTGTTTCATCCTTGTAGATAGATACATTCTTATCGAATTTACAAATAATGGAATGCATTTATGATTTTTCAGTCTCCAGTTCCAGCAAAATTCTCTTTGCTTCCAGTCCTCCGGCAAAGCCTGTCAGGGAACGGTTGCTGCCGATAATGCGATGGCAGGGGATAAGGATGCTGATGCCGTTGGCTCCGATTGCTCCAGCCACGGCTCTGACACAATTGGGATTGCCTATACTTTGAGCGATTTCCTTATAGCTTCTGGTTTCACCGTATGGTATATCAAGCAATGCATTCCATACTTTTCTCTGGAAATCTGTTCCTACAGGATGCAACGGAATTTCGAATGACCTGCGGATGCCTAAAAAATATTCATCCAGTTGCTGCCTAGCCAGCTCCAGGACAGAAGATGTCTCTATCTTGAAATCTGCGTTCATATACCTTGCTAGTCGAAGCTTATTGCGCTCTGCACATGGCTTTTCGTTCCAATCACATAGACACAATTCATCACCCACTGATGCCAGAATTAACTCTCCACAGGGCGAGTTGTAATATTGGATGTTTATTTGCTGCATTCTATCAAATACGATTAAACTTTTTGCAAAAATAATAAATATTCTCAGATTTTGCAAGATAAAGTACAATATGGCATTCTTATTTATAATATATTATACTTTTATTGAACTTTTCTTTGAGTTTTGCCATATTTTCATTAACTTTGCCAGCAAAACTATCATTAAGAGTTACCCTTTAAAATAAACGTATTATGCAGATATTATTGGCAAATGCCAAAATCATGTTTGATAAGGCAGATAGGGCAGCTGTTTCAAAGCCACTTTTCCAATCTGTGGCTGAAATGTTGGCTGCAGAAATGGCTAAGCTGGACGTAGAGGAATTGGCTAGGCAACTTGATTGCAGCCACAAGATAGCTTCTGAAAACTGGAAACGCTATCGTAATTTTATGGCTGCAGAGAAGATGCCTGCCATACTTTCCTACAATGGACAGGCGTATAAGCATCTACGCGCCAACACTTTGGGAGAAGAATCCCTGCAGTATGCCCAGAAACATCTCTGGATTACCTGCTTTCTCTATGGATTGCTTCGGCCGATGGATGGCATCGTGCCTTATCGTATGGAGCATTGCGTGACGCTTGAAGCTACAAACGACAAGCCGATCAATCAATTTTGGAAAGATAAACTGACCGATGTTCTTATCCACAGTGTGAAAGCTGACGATGGCATACTTATCCATCTCTCTACGGCAGAATATGAACATCTGTTTGATTGGAAGAGAATTTGCAGGGAAGTGAAAGTCATCCAGCCCCTCTTTTATGTTCGCCAGAAGGATGGTGGGCTGAAAATGCAGGCTGTGTGGGCTAAATCCTGCCGTGGAGCTATGGTGAGATACATTCTAAGCAACCAACTTGCTACTCCAGAAGAATTGGCAGCCTTCAGTTACGAAGGTTTTGAATACGCACCAGAATTAGGAGAAGTGGCTTTTCCGCATTTCGTTCGTAATATAACAAAATAGTACTTTCTTACTTTTCCTACATCAAAGATGATATCTTAGAAGACAAGGGAGCGGACTAGATAATGCTTTAGTCCGCTCCCTTGTTTAATTTAGTTTAAATCCTGAACAATTCTTGTTTATCTCTAGGTAAAATTGTATCTTTGCCGTGGAGAAAGTTATGTTCAGCACTGCTGAACTTGTATTCAACACTGCTGAACTTAAGTTCAACACTGCTGAACATAGATTCAACATCGCTGAACGGAGATTTCTTCTAATGATAAAGACTATTATCCTTAAGAGTATAGGTGAATGCATTTAAGGATGCAAACTATCTCTTCCAGGACTATGGGCTCTCTTTATAAATGATGATGTAGAACTTAATAAGGAAAGGAATCGATATGGCAAAGTACAAGTTGCAGGAGATGTCGGATGTTCATCATACTGGCAAGCGTAAGGTTTATCCCAAGATGGTAGTCAACCGGACTCTATCTCGCAAGGAGTTTATCGAAAGGATGCAGGGTTATCATCGTGGTATTTCGGCAAGCACCACGGAGGCTGTGCTGATGGATGTGGAAGATATGCTGGTTGAGATGCTCTCCATGGGCTATAATGTGAATCTGGAGGGCCTCGGTACCTTCTCTTTATCCTTGGGCTTCGAGGATGACAAACCTACGGAGATGCAGGGCGATGATGACAAGATGACCTATCGCAAGGTAGGCGTAAGAGATGTGAACTTCAAGGCATCTCCCGATTTCATCAAGTCTGTGAAGCAGGCAGCCGACCGTGATCTGGAGCGGGATATGGGTGGCGTAAAACTGATATTGAAAAAGAAATATACCCGAGAGGAGCGGATCGCCCGAGCCCTGGATGTCATCGATGAGAATGGCTTCATCGGTCTTACCGACTATGCCTACATCAACAACTTGAGCCGCACCGCCGCCTCCTTGGAGCTGAAGGAGATAGCCCATGACGAGACTGTTCCCATCCGCTCTGTGGGTCAGCACAGCCATAAGGTCTGGGTGAGGAGAAAAAAATAAGATAAAGTATGATTTCTCATCATTTTCTTTGGTAGTTAGGAAATATTATTGTAGTTTTGCACAAAGAAAGAAAAAGTCTAAAAAGTAGTAGATATGGAACAGAAGAAGAAACGCGTATATCGCAAGCGCATCCCTTATGGCATGATGAATTTTGAGGATGTTAGAAAGGATGATTGCTATTATGTGGATAAGACTCCGTTCATAGAAGAAATGGAGGCAGCAAATAAGTTTTTCTTTTATATTCGCCCTCGCCGCTTCGGCAAGAGCCTTACCCTTTCTATGCTCCAGAATTACTATGATGTGAACAAGAAGGATAAGTTTGAGCAGCTCTTTGGTGATCTTTATATAGGTAAGAATCCAACCCCTGAGCGTAATTCCTTTTTGGTGCTGAATCTGAATTTCTCTGTAGTTGCAGCTGGTATCGACGATTATAAGGATGGTTTGGATGCTACCTGTAACATGGCTTATAATTTTTTCTGTGATGTTTATCAGCAGTATCTTCCTGAAAATATCAAGGAGGAAATGAATAAGCAGGAAGGGTGTATCGACCAATTGCAATATATCTGTCAGGAGTGTGATAAAGTTGGTCAGCAAATCTATCTCTTCATAGATGAGTACGACCATTTTACCAATAAGATTCTTGCAGAGCCGCAATATATGACCAATTATCGCAAGCAGACGCATGGCGAAGGCTATCTGCGTCTCTTCTTCGATGCGGTGAAGGCGGCTACAAGTACATCCTTGAAGCGTGTTTTCGTAACAGGTGTCAGTCCTGTGACGATGGATGATTTGACCAGTGGTTTCAACATCGGCACCAACTATTCCTTGAGCGCTGAGTTTAACGAGATGACGGGATTTACGGAGGAAGAAGTACGTGAGATGTTGACCTACTATTCTTCGGTTTGTCCTTTCCGTCATTCCGTGGATGAACTTATCCAGGTGATGAAGCCATGGTATGATAACTACTGCTTTGCTATCAACAGATATGGTCAGGTAACGATGTATAACTCTGTGATGGTGCTGTATTTCATCGACCAGTATATTCACAATAATTGTGATATTCCTCGTGATATGATAGAGGATAACATCCGTGTAGATTATAACAAGCTTCGTATGCTCATCCGCCACGACAAGGAGTTTGCCCATGATGCCAGCATCATCCAGCATCTGGTTACGGATGGATTTGTTACGGGAAACTTGAAAAGGGGATTTCCTGCCGAGAGTATCAACGATCCGGACAATTTCGTCAGTTTGCTCTTCTACTTTGGCATGTTGACCATTGATGGAACCTATCGTGGCAAGACCAAGTTTGTGATTCCTAATGAGGTGGTTAGAGAGCAGATTTATGCTTATTTGCTGAGCACCTATAAGGAGAACGAACTGGCTTACGATACCTATCAGAAGAGTGATTTGGAGAGTGGCTTTGCTTATGATGGTGATTATAAATCTTATTTCGGCTTTATAGCTGATGCCATCAAGCGTTATTCTTCGCAGCGTGACCGACAGAAGGGTGAGTCGTATGTGCATGGCTTTACCTTGGCAATGACTTGTCAGAATATGTTCTATCGTCCAATCTCAGAACTGGACAACCAGGCTGGTTATGCCGACATCTTCCTGCGTCCGCTCCTGGAGAATTATCCGGATATGGAGCATTCATACATTGTGGAGTTGAAATATTGCAAGTCGGATGCCACCGATGAGCAGGTGGCGAAGCAGAGAGAGGCAGCTATCGCTCAGGTTAATCGCTATGCAGATAGTGATGTGGTGAAGACTGAGGTAAAGACCACCCGCCTTCACAAGATAGTTGTGATATTCAGGAGCGTGGATATGGTGGTGTGTGAGGAGATAGAATAATCTTACTGGGATAATTGTATATGAATTATGCAGATTACATTTGTGGCGTTAATTAAAAGAAAGGAATAAGATGGAAACGATTAATATTCAGTTTCAAGTACCTTCTACAGGTCAATATACGCTTGACGAATTTGTCGCTAAGCTCAAAGACTATGCAGAAAAATTAGCCGGTTCTATTTCCAAGTCAGGAAACAGTTACCAGGAAAGATATATGAGCCAGGCAGAGCAGGAAGCCTATGTGGCAGAAAGCCTCAACCGTGCTCTTGATGAAATGGAAGCTCATAAGAAGAATGGGACTAAGCCGATGAGTTTTGATGATTTTATGGCTAAACTTGATGAGGAGGATTAGTTATGGAAGTTGAAATACGTGTTGGGAGTGAGTTCTTAATACAGTTTAAGCGTCTTTCTAAAAAATATCGTTCTTTAAAAAGCGATATTAAAGAATTGAAAGACTCTCTTGTAATTAATCCTTACCAAGGTACTAGTCTTGGCAAAGGTGTCAGAAAGGTAAGAATGGCAATAGCTAGTAAGGGTAAAGGTAAGAGTGGTGGTGCAAGGGTCATTACTTATAATCTTTACCAGGAAGGAGATTCCATTATCATTGATTTGTTGACAATCTATGATAAAGGAGAAATCTCTAATATCTCTGATGAATTTATCAGCTTTTTGCTTGATAAACGTGAAAATGGATAATATACAGAATTAGTATCATTGCCTTTCAGTATTATCTGATGCTGAAAGGTTTTTTGTGTCTTAAAGCGAAGAAAGTCGTTCTTTTCTTTGGCATTTCCAATTCTTTTCTTTAATTTTGTGGCGTTAATTTAAAAGAAAGGATTTTGATATGGCAGCAACTGTTTTTAATCAAGCACAGCTTGAACTTTTAGATATGATGCAATGGGTAAAAAGCCCGGAAGCATTGGCAGAATTGAAGCAGGTTATCTCTGATTTCTTTGCCAAGAAGGGACAGGAAGAATTAGATGCAATGTGGGAGCGTGGGGAAATGACAGAAGAAAAGCTGAAGAGCTTTGAGACATTGCACGAAAGAACTCCTTATCGCCGATAGTTATGAATATTGTTTTGGATACCAATTGCCTTGTTATTGCAATTTCAAGGCAAAGCGAATACCATCAAGTATGGCAAGATTTTCTTGCTGGTAAATATACTCTATGTATAACCAATGAGATTATCGAGGAATATAGTGAGGTGTTGTCTCGTAACATCTCCCCTTTGGTATCAGAACTCTTCATTTCTGCCATTTTGAATAGGAAGAACGTAAAGAAGATCTCTCCTTCTTTTTCCTTCCATTTAATTGAGGCAGATGTTGATGATAACAAGTTCGTAGATTGTGCGATTGTGGCTAATGCCAAATACATAGTAACTGAAGATCATCATTATGATGTCTTGAAAGAAATCCCGTTTCCTAAGGTAGATGTGATTAAGTTAAGGGAGTTTATGTTGGAACTTCAAACTATCTCAGAATAAATCCAGCCTTTCAGTATTTTTGATGCTGAAAGGTTTTTTGTGTCTTAAAGCGAAGAAAGTTGTTCTTTTCTTTGGCATTTCCAATTCTTTTCGTTAATTTTGTGGCGTTAATTTAAAAGAAAGGAATAAGATGGAAACGATTAATATTCAGTTTCAAGTACCTTCTACAGGTCAATATACGCTTGACGAATTTGTCGCCAAGCTCAAAGACTATGCAGAAAAATTAGCCAGTTCTATCTCCAAGTCTGGAAATGGTTACCAGGAAAGATATATGAGCCAGGCAGAGCAGGAAGCCTACGTGGCAGAAAGCCTCAACCGTGCTCTTGATGAAATGGAAGCTCATAAGAAGAATGGGACGAAGCCGATGGATGCTCGTGAATTGTTGAGAAGACTTCGAGAAGAGGAGGCGTAGTATGAATGTTAAGATTTATACGGAAAAAGAATTTGAGCGACAACTTAGAAAGCTTTCCAAGAAATATCGTTCAATGCTTGATGATTACGATGCTTTTCTTACAGGCTTAGAACAGGATCCTTTTCAAGGTACTAGTCTTGGCAAAGGTGTCAGAAAGGTAAGAATGGCAATAGCTAGTAAGGGTAAAGGTAAGAGTGGTGGTGCAAGGGTCATCACTTATAATCTTTACCAGGAAGGAAATTCCGTTATTATTGATTTGTTGACAATCTATGATAAAGGAGAAATCTCTAATATCTCTGATGAGTTTATCAGTTTTTTGCTTGATAAACGTGAAAATGTCTAATACGTAGAATAGGTCTCTTTTTTGTCCTTGCCCCTGATTTGCAACAAACTTTAACGCTGTTGCCGCTGATTTGCGACAAAAAAGTAGTATCTTTGCCCCTGATTTGAAACAAATGCGTATGTTTAGACGAAATATCATCAGTAAACTGGAGGCTTGGAAGCAAGACAAAAAGCATAAGCCCCTTATCCTGAGAGGAGCTCGACAAGTTGGCAAGACAACTGTGGTCAATGAGTTTGGCTCTCAGTTTGATAATTATCTATATTTCAATCTGGAAAGAAATGAGAATGCCAAGTTGTTTGAAATGGAGATTCCTTTAGACGACCTGGTGAATATGCTGTATGCCAGTGTCGGTAAGGTTAAGAAAGAAGGAACTACCCTTGTTTTCATCGACGAGATTCAGAATTCTCCTAAAACCATAGCACTTCTTAGGTATTTCTATGAACTGAGACCTGATTTGTATGTTATTGCAGCTGGCAGTCTGTTGGAGAATCTGGTGGATGTTAAAGTCAGTTTCCCTGTGGGAAGAGTACAATATCTGGCTTTGCGACCTTGTTCGTTTTCGGAATTCCTGGGAGCTATCGGCAAGAATAATCTGCTTGCCGTACTCTCGCAGAAGGCAGAATATACGGTTGCCTTCCATGAACAGTTGATGCATCTTTTTAATCAATATACCATTGTGGGAGGTATGCCTGAAGCTGTGCAGCAGTATGCTGAAACCCAGGATGTCATTGGTATCGAAGATGTTTATGAAACTCTGGTGCAAGCCTATAAGGATGATTCTGAAAAATACGTCAGAGGCAATAAGTTGACAGACGTGGTGAGGTTCATCCTCTCCTATGGTTGGGCTTTTTCGGGTGAGACCATTACGTTGGGCAACTTTGCCAATTCTGGCTATAAGTCAAGAGAGGTGGGCGAGGCTTTTAGATTGCTGGAGAAGGCTATGCTCCTGGAGTTGGTTTACCCTGTGTCTTCTACCCAGTTGCCGATTATCCCTGAGACCAAGCGAATGCCAAAACTCATCTGGTTTGATACGGGATTGGTGAACTATCAGGCGGGAATCAGAAAGGAAATCATTGGTTCCACCGATATGGTGGACAGTTGGCGTGGGCATATTGCAGAACAAATTACGGCTCAGGAGTTATTGGCTTTGGAAGATAGGGTGGGACAGCATCGCTCGTTTTGGGCAAAGCCGAATAATGGTGCAGAGGTTGATTTCATTTTTACTCATAACTCCAAGCTTTATCCGATAGAGGTAAAGAGTGGAACCAATGCCCATCTACGTTCTCTCCAGGTATTTATGGATAGTTCTGATGTAAACATAGCCATCCGTATCTGGTCAAAGCCTTATTCTGTAGATAAGGTCAAGACCATTCATGGCAAGGAGTTTACGTTGATCAATCTTCCGTTTTATCTGATAGGTAATTTGCGGAACGTATTGGATGCTGTTGTAGATGAATGAGTGGTAGATACAAAAAAGAATTCAGCAAATTAGCATCTTGGCTATTCAACTCCTTGTTCCAAGATATATGCAGGTTGGCAGCTCGTTACCTTGGCTTTTACCAAGAAGATGTAAGTTTTCCGTTAAATATTCTATTTTCTGATAGCTATTTCGGAAAAATTGCCTATTTTTGCAATATGAATTCAAAACGAAGCAATTATGGCATTGAAATTATATCCTGTAGGAATCCAAACATTTGAGCGTATTCGAAAGGAAAACAAGCTCTATATCGACAAGACGGAATATATCTATCGAATGACACATTCTGGTGGATGTTATTTCTTCTTAAGTCGTCCACGCCGTTTCGGTAAGTCACTTTTGGTGTCAACTTTTGAGAGTTATTTCTCTGGAAAGAAAGAACTGTTTGAGGGGCTTGCCATCGAAAAGTTAGAGCAGGAATGGATGGAATATCCTGTGCTGCACTTCGACATGAGTGGAGGTAAGCACATGGAGAAGGAGCAGTTGGAGGATTATCTCTCAAATCGTTTGGAGGCAGAAGAGAGAAAATGGGGGATTACCCATTCTAAAAGAGGTGTAAATGATCGTTTGACAGAATTAATTACCACCGCTTATGAAATTAGTGGCAAGCAGGTGGTCGTGCTCATCGACGAGTATGATGCGCCTATGCTCGATGTAGCTCATGAGAGAAAAACTTTGGATGAGCTTCGTAATGTGATGCGCAATTTCTATAGCCCACTCAAGATGTGTGAGCCCATGCTTCGTTTTGTCTTCCTGACTGGCATCACCAAGTTCTCGCAAGTGAGCATTTTTAGCGAGTTGAATAACATCAAAAATATTTCGCTGGATGATGAATATGCTGGAGTTTGCGGAATCACCAAGGAAGAATTGCTTACCCAGATGAGTGAGGATATAGATGTGTTGGCAGAGGCACTGGAGATGACAAGAGAGGAAACTATTGCTAAACTCAAGGAGAATTATGATGGCTATCACTTCTCGCCAGCATCCTCTGATGTGTTTAATCCTTATAGCTTGCTCAACTGTTTTGATGATAAGAACTTCGGTGCTTATTGGTTCAGCTCAGGCACACCTACCTATCTTATCAACATGCTTCGCAAGTTTAAGGTCTTGCCAGCCAAGATAGGCAGGTCATTGGCTCGTTCCTCAGCTTTCGATGCTCCTACGGAGAACTTGAAGACCATCACGCCTTTGCTCTATCAGAGCGGCTACATCACTATCAAGGGCTATGACAAGATGAGCCAACTCTTCACGCTCGACTTGCCTAACAAGGAAATCAAGGTGGGCTTATTTGAGAGCCTTCTGCCTTATTATTTGGAAGGCATGTATGCCGAGGAGGGAGATGTGGCAATCGCCCAGATGTCTGTCTTGATTCGCCAAGGCGACATGGATGGTGCCTTGCGCTTGCTCCAGGAGTTCTTGGGCACGGTGCCTTATTGTAACAATACCAATTACGAGGGGCATTACCAGCAGGTGCTTTTCATCATCTTCACTCTCTTGACTCACTTTGTGGTGGATGTGGAGGTTCACACACCGAATGGAAGGGTGGATGTAGTGATGGAGACTGAGGATACTCTCTATCTCATCGAACTGAAACTCAACAAGAGCGCCCAGGCCGCCATGCAGCAAATCAACCTCAAGCAATATGACCAGCGTTTTGCGAGATGTGGCAAGCCGATAGTAAAAGTTGGTGTAAACTTTGATGCCAAGAAAGGGAATATTGAGGATTGGACCATAGAACCATAAATAAGAGTCCACTTTTAATAGTGGTAGCAACCCATAATAAAAAAAAAGACCGAGTAACTTTTCTATTGGAAGTTGCTCGGTCTTTTTGGGTTGAAGTAGAATTAAAACTGCCTTATTCTGCCAATCGGATGCTCATAGGGCTTACGGTGATGAGGCGCTTCTTGTAGAGGTCGCCAATGGCACGCTTGTAAACCTTCTTGCTCACGTGGAAACGCTCGTAGATGTCGTCGGCCTCGCTCTTGTCGCCAAGGTTGCACTCGCCATCGTTGTCCAGAAGATACTGGTAGAGGGTTTCTGCGAAATCGGCAGTCTGCTGAATACCGGTCTTCTGCAGGGTAACGTCTATCTTTCCGTCAGGACGAACTCTTCCGATGTATCCCTTCATCTTGTCACCCGTGTGGATGTACTGGAAAATCTGGTCCTGATAGAGCAGACCCGGATACTGGTTGTCGATGATAACCTTGAAGCCGAGGTCGGTCTTCTGCCAGATGAGGAGATCCACCTCTTCGCCATGCTTGTAGTGAGGATGGTCTTCGTTGAGATAACGCTCAATCTTGGCTGAGGCAACGATGCGATAGCTCTCCTCGTCGATGTGGATATGCACGATGTAGGAGTTGCCGAGCACCATGCGCTTCTTCTGCTCACGGAATGGGCAGAAGATGTCCTTCATCAGTCCCCAGCCCAGGAAGGCTCCGTATTCGTTGACCCATTTCACTTCGAGATAGGCGAAGTCGCCCACTTTAGCCAATGGGGTTTCGGTGGTAGCGATGAGGCGCTCATCCTGATCGAGATAGATGAAGACATCCAGCTCGTCGCCGATGCCAGCGTCTTCAGGAATGTAGCGAGATGGAAGGAGGATTTCTCCCTCGTCACCACCATCGAGATACAGACCGAAATCTACTTTCTTTACGATGCGAAGGCGATTGAAATCGCCGAGTTTTATCTTTTTGCTCATATAATATTATCTTCAGTTTTTTCTTCTGTTGTTGGGGTTTCTGCAACTTCTGCAGTTTCTTCCTGGCTATCAGCAGCTCCTGCCTCCACTGTCTTCTCAATCATTCCATCCTTGAGGTGGATGGTGCGGTCGGTGATGGAAGCAAGACCCTCATCGTGGGTAACGATGACGAAAGTCTGGCCGAACTTGTCTCTCAGGTCGAAGAAGAGCTGGTGAAGCTCTGCCTTGTTCTTGGAGTCGAGACTTCCTGATGGCTCATCGGCAAGGATGACGGCAGGATTATTGACCAAGGCTCTTGCCACGGCTACACGCTGTTTCTCACCACCTGACAACTCGGCAGGTTTGTGGCTGGCTCTATCGCTCAAGCCCATAAAATCCAATAACTCCTCGGCACGCTCCTTGGCTTCCTTTCTGCCCTTTCCGGCGATGAAGGCAGGAATCATGATGTTCTCCAGGGCGGTGAACTCTGGGAGAAGCTGATGGAACTGGAAGACGAAACCGAGATGCTGGTTGCGGAAATCGCTCAGTTTCTTGGTGCTGAGGCTGCGCACATCAATGCCGTCCACCTCTATACTGCCACTATCTGGCTTGTCGAGGGTACCGATAATCTGGAGAAGAGTGGTCTTGCCGGCACCACTAGGTCCGACGATACTTACCACCTCGCCCTTGTCAATATGCAGGTCGATGCCCTTAAGCACCTGCAGGGAGCCGAAGCTCTTGGTTATACCTTTTATATCAATCATTTTCTAACTCAAAATTATTTTGAGGGCAAAATTAAGCAAAATATTTGGAAATGCCTAATTTTAAGAGATAAAAAGAAATAAGGAGGGATATAAAAAAACAAAACGAGCCTTATTCTTGCAAATAAAGCTCGTTTCAGTACTCAATTCTGTATTACTTTCTATAAAATGTATGTGTTATTTCAACCCATCAGCATCGCCGGTGGTCTTCAATCCGTTGCTCTTTTCGCGAGGAGTGATATTCACTTTCTTCGCTATGGTGTTCTCGATAAGGTTGGCATCGAATGCCGTCTTCTTGTCGGTGCAGGTGACTCGTGAACTGATGCGGCAAGCGCCTTCCATGCCGTGTCCATCGCTTTCTGATAGGTGGCTCTAGGAAGAATGCCCTGCTGAACACCCCATTCGATGAAATACTTGCGGTCGCCCACTTCCTGGATATGGAAGTGCTTGCGATACCACATAATGGTTGTTTTGTTGCGTTTTTAATTTCTCTTGCAAAGATAATGCAAACGAGCGCAATGTAAGCTTGCTTACAAATTGCCGAGTGCAGCTTATCTTATGCAAAGATAAATAAAACAATTGGTTTTTGATATGTGATATTGTACAAACTTATGTGTTCTCGTATATTATTATATATTGGTTCTTTTTATATGTAATCTACGATAAACTCGTAACAATATATGTTTTAGTATTACGAAAAGCTCGTAATACGTTAAAATATAGCTGAATTTATGTTTTTTAACGTAGATTGTTTTGTGTTTATACGAAAAGTTCGTAGATTTGCAGCGCGATTTAGAAACAAGAATGTTGAATTTAAAAGAATAAAGATAGAAATATGGAAAAGCTGACGAATCAGGAAGAAGATATTATGCTTCGGATATGGCGATTGGGACGATGTGCCGTGAAACAGATTATGGAACTGTTGCCAGAACCTCGTCCACCTTATACTACGGTGGCTTCTATTGTGAACAATCTGAAGCGCAAGGAATATGTCAAGGCGGAGCGGGATGGTAAGGGGTATGTCTATTCTCCACTCATTGCCGAGAGCGATTACAAGCGGAAGTTCCTGTCGGGTTTCGTGAGCAATTACTTCAAGAATTCCTTCAAGGAAATGGTTTCCTTCTTTGCCAAGGACGAGAAAATCAGTCCCGAGGACCTCAAGGATATCATCCGTGAAATTGAGAGTTCGGAAGAATGACTCGAGAACTTTGAAGAATAAATCAAGCTTTCGGAAGAATAATTATTAAGTTCATTTCAAACAAAAATCGAAACTGTATGGCAATATATCTTATAAAAATCAATGTAGCCCTGATGCTCCTTTATGGCTTTTATCGCCTCACGGTGAGCCGCGATACTTTCTTCGGTCTTCGCCGCCTTACCCTCTGGCTCATCTATGCCGTTGCCCTGATGGTTCCGGCACTCAATCTGGAATATTGGGTGCGCGATACACCAACGATGGCGAGTATGGCGAATGTATATGCCGACACGTTTTATCCCGTGGTGGTTGTAAAGGCTCAGGCTCCCAGCATAACCTGGATAGATATGCTGCTGGGCATCTATTGGGCAGGAGTTGCCGTTCTCTCATTGCGTTTGGTATGGCAGCTCTTCAGTATCATCCGCCTTGCAGCTATTTCCCGGAAGCAGGAGGTGGAAGGCATTACGGTACATCTTCTCAGAGGCGAGGGGAGTCCGTTCTCCTTCTTCCGCTGGGTGTTTATGTATCCATCTACCCTGGAGGGCAAGCAGTTGCACGAAGTGATGGTTCACGAGTGCACCCATGTTTCGGGTCTCCATTCCCTGGATACCCTCTTCTCCGAGCTTTTCTCCATCGCCTGCTGGTTTAATCCGTTTGCCTGGCTGATGAAGCAGGAAGTAAGAATGAATTTGGAATATTTAGCCGATGAAAGTGTATTATCTGATGGTAACGCGCGCAAATCCTATCAGTATCACCTTCTAGGTTTGGCATATCGACAGCCGAATGAATCGACCAAGATTGCTAATAATTTTAATTTATTACCTCTTAAAAAAAGAATTAAAATGATGAACAAACGTAGAACAAGTGAAATAGGCAAGGCGAAGTACCTCCTTTTCGCACCTTTAGCAGGAGCGTTGCTTATGGTGAGCAACATCGAGAGTGTGGCTCGTGAGATTGGCGAGCAGATTCCGGAAGTAGCCGAGGTTCAGCAGAAGGCTGAGCAGGCTCTGAATGCTGATGTGGCTGTGGCGAATCCGACGGCTGAAGAAGCAAAAGCTGCCGCAGAAGCCAAAAAGGCAGAAGAAGCTAAGGCTGCTGAATTGGCAAAGTCGGAAGCTGAACAGAAGGCGGAAGCAAAGGCTTCTGATGCGACAGCCCCAGCCGATACAACCAAGAATGTGGTTTATGACGTAACAGAGACGATGCCGCAATTTCCTGGTGGTCAGGGAGTAATGATGAAGTATCTGGCTGCAAACATCAAGTATCCGGCTTCCGCTGTCAAAGCCAAAAAGCAGGGCCGTGTGATTGTAACCTTTGTCATTCAGAAGGATGGTAGCGTTACCGAAGCCCGAATTGCAAGATCTGTAGATCCGGAACTGGATGCTGAGGCTTTGAGAATCGTGAAGGCGATGCCTAACTGGACTCCTGGTACACAGGATGGTAAACCGGTAAACGTAAGATATACCATCCCTGTTGTATTCTCTCTTCAAAAAGATGTAACCCCAGGGAAGAAAGAAGTAAAATAGAATATCAATTTCGGGTTATAAAACAACTCAATAAAAAAGAGCATAAATCTCAACTCAATAAAAAAGAGCATAAATCTCATCTCAGCGATAGGGTATGTATTCTCTATTGACATGTAGAATGAAAAGGGCGGTTTTCTTGCGTGATGCAAGAAGCCGCCTTCTGCATTTTCTGCATCATCAGGCGTGATTTTTCCTTAGCCAAGGCTTGCATATCCACGGCAACATCGTCTTCATCTACGATTTCCACGCCCGTCATCGTTTCTATCACATCCTCCATGGAAACTACGCCGCGAAGGCATCCATATTCATCTACGATAATGGAGATGTGCTCTCGCTTTTCCAACATCTTTTCCCAAATCTGATATATCGATTCTTCCTCGTTGAAGGAAAGTATCGGGCGCATCAGTTCGGATAATCGGGTTTGAAATTCATCGTCTGAAACCGATTTGAGAACCACATCCTTCAGAACGTAGCCCACGATGTAGTCCTTATTGTTATCATATACAGGAATGCGTGAGAAATTCCACTCCTTCTGTTCGTAAAACTCCTTGGTGGTTAGATGCATATTAGCAGATTTTAGTGATTTATTAAGACCAAAGGGGAAGAAAATCTATTCTTTCCCCTTTGGTCTATAATCTTACAGCTGTATCTTTACAGCCTTTCCGTCATATTCCACGCTCTTGCTTGCCTGCATAGGCTGGTCGCCTGCGCCGCAATCAGCGCCCACCATCACGATGTGGAATCTGCGATGCTGGAGCCTTCCCTTATAGCTGCCCTTGCGTGGAGCGATGCTCAGGGTTCTGTCTGCTTCATTCCATACAAACTTGATTTCTGAGAATTTACCTTTCTCATAGTTGTAGTTGTCGCCCTCATCCTCATAGAGCGTAAATTTGCCATCAGCACCAGGATAGACACGGATTTCCAGCTCATCCCAAGGCTTCTCTGAACTATACTGCACTTCAGGACCGAATGGCAGGATGGTACCAGCCTTGATGAATACAGGCATGATGTCGATAGGACAAAGGCGCTGGATATCCTGACCACCCTCATACTGGGCATTGCTCCAGAAATCATACCATTTATTGCCCTTTGGCAAGTAAACATTCACAGGCGCAGCTGCCTTCCTTACATCAGGATAGATGGTATGGCCCTTCTTTTCCTTATCCTTCCAGGTGTATAAAGGATCGGTTACCGGCTTCACCAGGATGTTGCGGCCAAAGAGATACTCATCGTTCAGGCGGGAAGCCTTCTTGTCTGCTGCATAATCCATTACCAGGGCACGCATCATGCTTCCGCTATTCTGTACACAGTCTCCAGCCGTACTGTAGATATAAGGCAAAAGGCGATAGCGCAGCTTGATGGCCTTAATCATAGCATCATAAGCCCAGTCGCCCTGCTTTCCGAATTCATACAGTTCGCTTACCATCGGCGAAGAACAGTGGTTACGCATCAATGGCATGAAGGTTCCCCACTGCATCCAGCGGGTCTGCAGTTCCTGAATGGCAGGGTTCTTTGGATTCTGTTCAAACTCCCAGTAGAAGAAACCACCCAGGTCGGTGTTCCAGAATGGGATACCGCAGAGCGAGAAGTTCAAGCCCGATGGAATCTGATTCTTCATCTCATTCCAGGAAGCCACCACATCACCGCTCCAGCAGAGGGTGCCATAATGCTGAATACCGAAACTGCCGCTTCGGGTCATCTGGAGCGAACGCTTTGTGTTGCCCTTCATCGCTCTCTGGTGCTCGTAGATGCTCTTGTTGTGCAATAATGGGAAGGCGTTCTTCACGCCCAGCCATGAACCATCGAAGGTCTGATAGTTCTCATCGCCCGGCTTCTCAAAATGGTCTGGCTCCGTTGAATCGGTCCACCAGGCATCGAAGCCCATCTGGTAGAGGTGGGTAAGATACTTCCAGTAGAGGTTGCGAGCCTTCGGATTGAAGACATCGTATGGCATCACGCCACTGTTTCTTGGCCAGGTTTCGAAAGGAAGGAGGGCATTCATCTTCTTCAGTTCACGATACTGCTCTGTCCAAGGACCGAAACTTGCCCAGATGGAAATCATCAGGTGGGCATCGTTCTTGTGAACATACTTCACCATCTCTTCCGGACTCTTCAGACGGGGTTCTCCTTGTGCCTTCATCTGCTTCATATCGGTAGGAAGATACTTGGCATAGGCTGGGTCGCCCACCTTATTTATATAGTATGGGTTCTGGAACTTCATCGCATTCCAGTTGGAGTCGCAGCCCCAATACTGCCAGTCCTGCACGATGGCATCAGTAGGAATCTTCAGTTCGCGATACTTATCCAATACGCCAGCCAGTTCATCGCTGGTCTTATAGCGCTCACGGCATTGCCAGAAGCCCATCGCCCATTTCGGGAACATCGTAGCCTGTCCGGTGAGTTCACGGATGCTGGCGATGACTCCATCCTGCGTACCATCCTTGTACATGAAATAGTAGTCGGCGCAGGTTCCCACTTCGCTGGTAAAGGAAGTTCGGGATGGCTGATTGCCATTATCCTTGGATGCTACTACATCATTGAAATAGGTTTTTCCTGCATTGTCCCAGTAAAGACCATAGCCCTTCTCACTGGTGAAATAAGGGATGGCGATATAGGTGTTATGATTCCAGAGTTCGATGTTCTGTCGGCCACGCTGATTCATGTAAACATCGCGCAACTGTCCCAGACCATAGATTGCTTCGTCATCAGCAAGACGGAAGTCCTGCTCTATGCGGTACTTGCCCTTGTTGGCTTCATCCTTGCGGGCTTCCAGACGGGTCTTCGTATCAGTAAGCAGCAGCTTTCCATCCTTCGAAAGGAAGCGGATTTCGCCAGTCTGCTGATTCAGTTCGACGGAAATAAAACTAGAATTGATTTTTACAATATCACCGTTTTCCTGTATTTGAACGCCCTTCATCTGCTGAGGTTTCAAGATGACAGAATAGCTTTTCTTCTGAACAGGAGCACCAAGTCCGGCATCAGATTTCAAGATGCGGACGATGGATGGAGAATAGAATTCGATGGTTACATTCTGCTGAGCCACCTGACGGGTGATAGACTTGGCAGCCGCACCTTTCTGGGTGCCTGCCACCTTTACGATCTTGGCGCTGAGTTCACTTGGAACGCCAACAGCAGCGATGCCCAAAAGGGCAATGAAAGATAAATTCTTTAGCATACTTCTGTTTATTTTATTAGAGGGTTTATGATTTGTACTGTTCCAAATACATAAGATTGTATTTCGACTGCAAAAGTAATGCTAAATGGTGAAAAAGGGATAAAACAAATGAAGATTCGAGTGGTACATTTGTTGAAAAATGCCGGAAAAGCCCCATCCCAGGGCTATTCCGGCATCATTTATCTATATTCGGAAGGCAATACGCCAAATTCCTTCTTAAAACACTTGGTGAAATAGCTGGGCGAGCTGAAGCCCGTTCGCTCGGCAATTTCATTCACACTCTGCTTACCTTCCTGAAGCAAGGCTGCTGCACGATGAAGCCGGATGCTGCGGATAAATGCCACGGGAGTAGTATTGGTCAGAGCCGTCAGCTTTTTATAAAGTCCTGTCCGCTCCATACAGAGATCCTGTGCCAGTTGTTCCACGCCATATTCGCCATCTTCAAGATGCTGTTCTATCAGAGCACGCACCTGAAGAATCAGCTCGGGTTCCCGATTGACAGCCTCGGCTGTTTCCGGTAGCAGGCTATCCTCTGGCAAGGAAGGAATGTCATCTTTTGTAAAATCGGTATTTATTACATTTGTTTTCTTTTCTCTACGAAGATAAAGAATGATGATGCCCACCAGAATCACGAGGAAAACCACCAAGCCAGCTATCGCCCATCCCGACTTCCACCAGGGTTGGTCTATGGTAAAAAAGAGACCCAACATTGGTGAAACATAAATCAGACCATCGTGATAGGTTCCCAGCCAGATGGCTCCTTCCTTATCCCGATAAACCGTATTGATGCCTGTTGTGAGCGATTTTCCGTCAGGCAAAGCCAATTCCTTTACCTCGCGTGGAGTAGTGCCCAACTTGAAGTCGAACATCAGATAACCATGCTGACAGCTGATCAGAGCCTGATTGTCTGATGACATGTTCAATGTATGCAAGAGGTAATCGCATGCGTATATCCTGGAATATTTCCGGGTTTCCGGATTAAAATGCAGGAAGATGGAAGCATCCGTCTTGTTCTTTTCATCACGTCCGGTTCTTATCTGGTAAAACTGTCCGCTCGGTGTCTGAACGGTGAGTGAGGTGTTCTGATAATGCTGAGCTTCGGCTGTTGAATAGGCAGAAGCGGTATAGGTCAGCTTATCATTCTGAAAAACCGCCACGATTCCTGAATCCATGAAAGTATAAACCTGTCTGCCATCGGTATCCAGATCCTGCAGACACCCCCATTCCTTCTTCAAATGGATTAGATTGCCATCCTGCGTATTGAGCAGCGAATCACCCATAACAACCCATACATTTTTCCTGCTATCTACAAACAGATCCTGAATGTCATTCCGGGTCGGGCCGTTTCGCATCATTTTCATCTTATTCTCTTTTCCATTTCCTGACAGAGCGTCAAGGGGATGTTCCAGAATTCTGCCCTCTGCAAGCAGAATACAGAATATCTTCTGGTATTCCTTTACCCATAACCTGTCCTGGCTATCGGCATAAAGATGCGTCTGCCCCTTGTATTTCGTGATGTTTTCTGCCTTTTCTGCAGGAAGGGGAATCAAGGAGAAGCGCCTTCCATCATAGAGATTGATGCCCTTGGGAGTTCTCACCGCCAATCTGCCATCTGTCAACTGCATCATCTGTAGGACATGGTTATCAGAAAGCCCCTGTTGGGTATTGAGTACATAGAAATAATCGTTTGTCTCTACCTTCTGGGCAGAGCTGGTAAGTATCCGGCTGCCAAAGCAGAGGAAAACGATGCATAGTTTGATGATATATGGTTTATAACTTCTCATAGAGCCTTATTGTCTATTTTCATTGCTGCTATTTTGCTTATTCTTTGCAAAAATATAAAAAAAGATTGAGACAGACAAGACAAGCAGGCAAAATTTTGTGGCTTTCACTCTATCTCCTATATTAATTAATTCCCTATAGATTTAATGGATATCAGACTCTTCCACTGCAGGTGCTTTGTCCTCCTTGGGTTGAGGCTTGGGTACGAAGCCCAGAATAGCAACCAGACAACTCATCAACGGACTGATGATGTTGAAGAAGCAGAAGGGGAGATACACCAGTGTCGGGATGCCGAGAACCGTGCTCTGCGTCATACCGCAGGCTGTCCATGGAACCAGTACGCTTGTTACGGTAGCACTATCCTCTGTACTTCGGCTCAAGAGTTCCGGGCGGTAGCCTCGTTCAGCATATTCATCCTTGTAGATAGATGCATTCATGATGATACTCAGGAACTGGTCGCCCATAACGAGATTGAGCAATACACCCGATGTCACGGTACTGCAGACAAGTGATACGGTGCTATGGATGCTTTTCAGAAGCATGTGGGTGATAGCGTGAAGCATGCCGCTGGCTACCATACATGAACCGAAACACATGGCACAGAGAATGAGCCAGATGGTGTTGAGCATGCCTGCCATGCCGCGGGTTGCCACCAGTTCATTGATGTTCTCCATGCCGCAATCTACCTGAGTGTGGGTATAGCAGGTTATCATGATTCCCTCAAAGAGGCTCTTGGCAGTGATGCAGTCTTCGCCAGCAATATTTACCAGTACTTCCGGCTGGAGGATGAGGGCACAGATGCATGCTGAAAGAGCTGAAAGAAGAAGCGTGATGAGAGAGGGAGTCTTGCGGTAGATGAGCCATCCTGTAAAAGCCGGAACGAGCATCGTAAGCAGGGAGATGTTGAAACCATGACTCAGACCGGTAAGATACTGGCTGATATCCACAGGCTTGGAATCATAGCAGAGTCCGATGATGAGATAGAGTGCCAGCGAGAGCAGGATGCTTGGTATGGTGGTGTAGAGCATATAGCGAATATGCGAGAAAAGATCGGCACCGGCTATGCTTGAAGCCAGGACGGTGGTATCGCTCATAGGTGAGAGCTTATCACCGAAATAGGCTCCCGAAATGATGGCTCCAGCGGTGTAGGGGGCTGGTATTCCCAGGGCATCACCGATTCCCATCAGGGCAATACCGATGGTGGCAATGGTGGTCCATGAGGTTCCCGTCATCACAGAAATGATGCTGGAGATGATGCAGGCGCAGGGTAGGAAAAAGGTCGGCGACATGATCTGAACACCATAATATATTAATGTGGGAACCACGCCACTGATCATCCAGGTAGCTGACATCATTCCGATGAGCAGCAGAAT